>NZ_JAWQRR010000046.1:0-180402 GCF_033446045.1 Plantactinospora sp. KLBMP9567
CCCCCCCCGACGGGTCGACCCGGGCGGTATGGCGGCCGATCTCGGTGTACGCGGCGACGCCGAGCCGGTCGGCCGCCCGGGTGCTGTCCACGGCTCGCAGCAGCCGCCAGTGCGCGGCATCCCACCGGCTCAGGTCGGTCAGCTCCGCCGGGACCCGGGCACCGACCTGCTCGGCGTAGCCCAGACAGGCGTGCACGTACGCGAGGACGAACTCCCAGTCCGGAAGCGACTTGGCGTTCAGCTTGTCGCTGAGTGTGGTCCGGGCGAGCGGCTTTCCCGACCGGGCGGCGACCGCGACCAGGTTGTTCAACGACGGCGCACCGGCGAGTTGCCGGAGCCGCGTCAGTTCGGCGACGAACCGGAGCAGTGCCCCCCGACCGGTCTCCCGCATCCCGCACCTTCTCCCGGCGTACCGCACCTTCGCTCGGCGTACCGGCACCCCGACCGGGCTTCGAGGAAGGTGCACCCAGGATAGTCCGGGCCGCCAATCGCATCGATCAGCGTCGTACCAGGCCAGCAGCGAGCGGAAGATCACCAACAGCAGCAGGAAGGCCGGGCCGAGCACGCCCGGCCCGAGGTCGGCGGCCAGCACCGGCCCGCCGACCTCCACCATGCGGTTGAGGCTGAAGGTTCAGTCGGGGACGCCGAGCCCGGCCAACTCGCGGCGCAGGTTGTCCCGGGCCGGCCGTTCGCCCCGGCGGGCCAGTTCCGGTGTGTGGTAGAGCGCCGGAAGGGCGAGCAGGTTCCGCAGTACGGCCGCACGACCGGCCCGGAACGACGAATCGGGGACGTGCGCGTACTCGGCGCGGATCGCGGCGGCGTAGCGGTCGTACTCGGCGGCGGGGGAGGCCAGGATCGCCAGGTCGGCGTCGCAGAGCAGGGTACCGTCCCGGTCCTCCGGCGCGGCCCGGTGCCCGGCGGTGAGCAGCACCAACCGGACCACCTCGTGCACCGCCTCCGCCGGTATGCCGAGCCCGGTCAGCAGGCCGGCGGCGAGTTCCGCGCTCGCCCGCTCGTTGGCGTCGCCGCCCGCCCGGGGGTCGTAGACCGCGTCGTGGCACCAGGCCGCCAGCCGGACCAGGTCGGGCCGGGCGGCCTGCCCGGCCGCCTCGTCCACCACCGCGAGTACGGCCGCCAGGTGCCGCACGTCGTGGTAGCGCCGGTGCGGCTCGCGCCAGCGCTGGAGCAACTCGGCACCGGCGGCGGTGGTGGTCGCCTCGTCCCGGATCGCTCCGGCCGCCACGGCCGCCGTACGCCACCGGGTCAGCAGTCCGGTCACCCGCCGAGTCTGGCAAGCTGTACCCGGCAACGGCAAGCACCCGCTGCCCACGGCGCCACCGCTGCCGGGCAGCCAGGACTGGGTACGGATGCTCAGGTACGCCCGGCCGGGCCGGCCGACACTGCTGTGATGACCGAGACGTTGCGTCGGTACCCCGCTCCGTCCACATTCATGTCACCAGGTCTGACCCTCCGCGAACGCTGGTGCCGGGCCCGCCTGTCGCTCGCCGGGCGGCTCCGCACAGCCGTGTTCCGGCTCGCCCTCCGGCACCCGGTCGGCTGGCGGTGGCTGGCCGGCCGGCACCACCCGGTCCTCGACCGGATCGCGGCGGCGAACGCGCGGGCGGTCTGCGCGCTCGCCGCGCTGGACGTCCCGGCGTACCGGGCCTTCCTGCGGGCCCGGCCGGCGCAGGGACGGGTCCGCCGCCGGCTCGACGAGTTCCCGGAGACCGACAAGGAGAACTACGTCGTGCCGCACGACGCCGCCCGACGCTGCTGGGGCGGCCGGCTACCGGCCCGGGGCGTGGTGGTGGACGAGTCGGCCGGCTCGTCGGGCCGGCCGTTCAACTGGCCGCGCGGCGAGCGCGAACTGCGCGCGGTGCACCACGACATCGCCGGCTACACCAGCCTGGTCTTCCCGATGCGCCGGCCGTTCGTCATCAACGCCTACTCGATGGGCGCCTGGGCGACCGGGACCACCACCGGCGCCGCGATGGCCCGGATCGCGGTGGTGAAGAACACCGGCCCCGACCTCGGCAAGATCATCGATACCCTTCACGAGTTCGGCCCGGACTTCGACTACCTGGTGACCGCGTACCCGCCGTTCCTGAAGCACCTGCGGGACCGGCTCGACGCCGACGGCTTCGCCTGGGCGAGCTACCGCATCTCGGCCAGTTGCGGTGGCGAGGGGATGACCGAGGCGTTGCGGAGCTATCTGGAAGAGCGGTTCACCCGGGTGCGGTCCGCGTACGGCGCCTCGGACCTGACGATCGGGATCGGCGCGGAGACCGCGTTCACGGTCTGGCTGCGGCGTCGACTGTGGACCGATCCCGGGTTCCGGGCGGCGCTGCTCGGCGAGCGGGAACAGCGGCTGCCGATGGTGTTCCAGTACAACCCGCTGGCCACCTATCTGGAGACCAACGAGCGGCGCGAACTGCTCTGCACGGTGACCAGCCTGGACGTGCTCCAGCCACGGCTGCGCTACAACGTCGGCGACGAGGCGGTGCTGCTCCCGTACCGGAGGATCCTCGACCTGGTCCGGGACGACCCGGCGCGCCGGGCCGAGTGCCGGGCGGCGGTGGCCGGCGAGCGGATGACCCTGCCGGTGCTGTTGCTCTTCGGCCGGCGCGACTCGACGGTCTCCTACCTCGGCGCCAACCTCTATCCACAGGACGTCGAGTACGGCCTCTACGCCGGCAACCCGTACGCGGCCGAGATCAGCCGGTTCCGGCTGGCGCTGGCCGAGGATGCGGGGCTGGAGACCCGGCCGGTGGTGCACCTGGAGTTGCGCCGCCCGCTGGCCGGACCGGTCCGGGACGCCCTCGCCGGGGCCTGCCGGGACGGGGTGCGCCGGCACCTCGCCGCCGTCTCCCGGGACTTCGCGCAGTCGTTGACCGAGGACCCGACCGCCGGTGAGCTGCGGATCGAACTGCACGAGCCGGGTACCGGCCCGTTCGCCGGAGAGCAGAAGATCAAGAACGTCTACCTGCTGGGAGGTTGAGGCGTGCGTACCCGGGATTTCTCCCAGGCCCCGGCGCAGGCCCGGGCCGGCGCGATGTTCATCGGCGCGACCCGCTACCGGAGCCCGCTGGCGATCCTGCGGCTCTGGCCGGTCTGGCTCCGGATGGTCCGCGACCTCCGGCGGATGTCCGGATACCGCTGGCACACCGTCTACTGGGAGTTTCCGTTCACCCTCGGCACCATCGCGTTCTTCGCCGACCGGGACGCGATGCTGCGGTTCGCCCGCTCCCGGCACCACCGGAGGCTGATGATGTGGGTTACCGACGGTACCCGGAACGCGACCGCCGGCTACATCCGGCTCTACACCGCCGAACCGGACGGCTACTCCAACGGGGCGTGGCGGGCCGAGTCCACCGAGATGGCGCACATCCCGACCTTCACCCCGCTGGGCGCCGAGACGACCGGACCGGCGGTGCGGCGGTGACCGGAGCGGCGACGATGGAACGCGTCGTCGACCGGCGCGGGCTGCGGGACTTCCTCGCCGTCTCCGACCGGGTGTACGCGGACGAGCCGCGCTTCGTGCCGCCGATGCGCGCGCAGGTCCGGCGCTGGTGGCGCGAGGGCGTGCCGATGTACCTGATCCGGGACGCCGACACCGGTGCGGCGGTGGGCCGGACCACGCTGCACACCGACGCCGGCCTCGACGCCAAACTCGGCCGGCGGTGCCAGCTCTTCGGGCTGACCGAGTTCACCGAGCCGGCGGCGGAACCGCTCTTCGAGGCGATCGCCGCGGCCGGCCGGGCCGCCGGTGACCGGGAGGTGCTCTTCGGGCCGGTGGCGTTGCTGCCCAACGAGGCCGGTGGGGTCATCACCTCCGGGTACGTCGACCGCGGCTTCGTCGACAGCGCCTACAACCCGCCGAGGTACGTGACCGCCTACGAGTCGTACGGCTTCGCCCGGCGGTTCGAGTCGGACACCTGGATCTGCCCGGTGACCCCCGCCCCGGCCGGCCCCGACCCGCTGCCGGAGGATCCGCAGCTACGGGTGCACCGGGGCGACCTGCGGCGGCTGGACGAGCAACTCGACATGTTGCGCGGGCTGCTGAACGGCTCCTTCGCCCAGCTCGGCTACTACACCGAGATCTCGGCCGAGCAGTTGCGCCAGCAGACCGACGGGCTGGCGTACCTGCTGGACGAGTCCTTGCTGCTCTATCTGACCCGGGCCGAGCGGCCGGTGGCCTTCGTGCTCTGCATCCCGGACATCAGCGAGTTCGTGATCCGGGTGCGCGGCAACCTCAACCTGGTCAACCAGCTCCGGCTGCTGGCGACCCGGCGGCGGTACCGGCGGGAGGCGGTACTGATCGTCAAGGGCGTGCTCCCGGAACACCAGGGGCGCGGCTACCAGCGGATGCTCTCCGCGCAACTGCACCGGAACCTGCACGCCGGGGGGTACAGCACGCTGCGCAGCACGTACGTCGGCCGGGACAACCCGGCCTCGGCCGCGCAGTTCCGGGCGATGGGTGGTCGACCGCTGCACGGGTACACCTTCTACGAGAAGGCGTTGTAGGTGGACGTCGCGGCGTTCCGGGCACTGGAGCCGCTCTGCTGGCGGGCGCCGAGCGCGCACAACACCCAGCCGTGGCGGCTCGACCACCGGGCCGCGGAGATCCGGGTGGGCTGGGATCCGGCGGACGCGCTGCCGGCGGCCGACCCGTCGGGCCGGGACCTGTGGCTGTCGCTCGGCGCGTTCGTGGAGACCTGCCTGATCGTCGCGGCCGACGCCGGACTGCGGGTCGGGTTCGTGCCGGACCACTGCGCCCAGGACCGTCGGGTGGGCTGGCTGCGGGCGTCCGGGAGCCGTTACGACACCCCGTTCGGGGCGGCGGAGGTGCGCGGGCGGCGTACCCATCGGGGTCGGTTCTCGGCGGGTCCGCCAACCGACGCGGTCGCGGCCGTCCACGAAGTGGCGCGGGCGGCCGGCGGAGCGGTACGGGTGGTGCCGGACGCCGACCAGCTGGCCCGACTGCTCCGGGTCGCCGACCGGCACCTGTATGCGGACCCGGCGGTCGTCGCCGAGCTGCGGTCCTGGCTGCGGCTCACCCCGGGACACCCCGACTACCACGCCGACGGGCTCACCGACCGCTGCCTGGGACTGTCCCGGGCCGAGGCGGCCGGACTGCGGGCGGCACTGGCGGCGTACCCGGTGCTGCGCCGGCTCGGATTGCCCCGGCTGCTCGCCGCGGCCGCCGGCAACCCTCTCGCGCTCGGCGGCGCGGTGCTGGTCCTCGTCGGACCGTCCGGAGTGGACGACGCGCGCCTGGTCGGGTTCGGGCGGGTGCTGATGCGGGTCTGGCTGACGTTGCACGCCGCCGGCCTGGCGGCGCATCCGTTGAGCCAGCTCGTCGACGCGCCCGCGACCCGCGACGCCCTGGGTCCGGTACTGGGCCTGCCGCCGGAACGGCTGCTGCACGTGGTCCGGGTCGGCCGACCGGCCGGTACGGCGCCGCGCTCGGCCCGCCGGACCGACGGCGCCGAGCACGCCGGCCACTGACCGCCCGGCTGTCGGTACGGTGGTGAGCCATGGACGGGGCGTGGCCTGCCGTGCTCGCCCTCGGGCTGGCCTGGCGGGCGGCGCCGGCCGCGACGGTGGCCAAACTGCTGCGGCCAAGTTGCCGAAAAACTTCCGGAAATATCAAGGGCAGCCGACCTATCGGGAGCCGATCTCGACCACCCGGGCCCAGGCCGGCGGCGCGTCCGGTACGTAGTCGGGATCGCGCTCGCTCCAGGAGCGGGTTGCCGCCGGCCGGGGAAACAGCCCCACCACCGTCCGGCACGCCGGCCGGGTGACCGGCCACGGGGTCTGGCCGTCGGTGAGTACCACCACGACGTCCGGAGCGGGCCGGCTCCGCAGCGCCGCCGCGAATCCGGTCCGCAGGTCCGTCCCGCCGCCGCCGAGCAGCGGAATCCCCTCGGCCCGGCACAGCCGGTGCACGGTCCCGGCCGCCGCGTCACACGGCAGCACGCTGACCAGGTCACGCCGGCCGCCCACGGCGCGACCGATCGCGGCGACCTCCAGGAGCGCACTGCCCAACTCGGCGTCGCTGACCGAGCCGGAGGTGTCGATCACCACGGAGACCCGGGGCGGCCTGCGGCGCAGGCTCGGCAGGATCACCCCGGGCAGGCTGGCGGAGCGCCGCGCCGGCCGGCCGTACGTGTAGTCGTCGCCCGCGCCGGGGCCGTTGGCCGCCGAGCGGATGGCCGCACCGAGCAGGTCCCGCCACGGCTGCGGTGGATGGAACGCCTGCTCCGCCCACCGCTGCCACCCCTTCGGCGCGGTACCCGGCCGGGCGGCGATGCCCTGGGCGACCCGGAACCGGACGGCGTCCCGCTCTTCGGCGGTGAGCCCGTGTGCGCCGTCCGGTCCCAGCTCCCACTCCCGGTCCAGCCCGTCGGCACCGCTGCCGCAGTCCAGCCAGACGAAGTCCTGGCTGTGCGGGCCGAGCCGGAACTGCCGCAGGTAGTCCTCCATCAGTTCGCCCGGGTGCAGGCCCAACCGCCCCGGATCGACGGCGCCGTCAGGTCGGGCCAGCCCGTCTCCGTACACGTCGTCGTTGATCTCGCAGTCCGCCGCGATGTTCATCCGCAGCCGTTCTCCCGGCCCGACCAGCCCGCGCCGCACGGCGACCCGGTCGCCGCGGCCGTGGTGGTCGCGCAGCAGGTGCGAGACCTCGTGCACCCACACCCCGGCCAACTCCTCCACCGGGGTCCGGTCCACGAACGCGGGCGAGACGTAACACCGCCAGTGCCGGTCCACGGCCATCGTCGGCACCCGCCCCGACTCCACCGCGTGCAGCGCGAAGAGCGCCGTCGCCAGGTAGGGCCGGACCCGGGCCGCGTGCAGCCGGGCGGTGAAGAGCTTCTCGGTGTCGAGGGTGCCGGTCGGGCGGGTCATCGGCCGGCCCCGGCGGTGGCGGCGGTCCGGGTCGCCACCCCGTCCGCCCGCCGGGTCAACGAGACCACCCCGGCGAGCCGGTCGATCGACTCCGGCAGGTCCCAGTCGGGCTGGCGGAGCGCGGCGAGGGTGGTCGCGGGTACCACCACCAGATCCGGAGCGCCGGTCTCCAGCGCCCGGACCAGCAGTTTCCAGGCCGCGTCCCAGCGGGACCGGTCGGGGAGCTTCCGGACCGCCTCGACCACCCCGTCGAGTACGGCCTGCCGCAGGTCGCCCCGCTCGGGCAGATCCGCCCGGGCCGGGTCGGCCAGCAGCGACTCGGGGTCCGGCAGGTCCAGCCGGTCCAGACTGGCCAGCAACTCCAGCCCCGGGCCGTCGCCGACGGTCCCCCTGACCAGCATGGACAGCACCTCCCGGGAGGTGTCGGCCGCGGTGGCGAAGGCGACCAGCCGCAGCGTCATGTCCCAACTGCGCGGTGACGGCCACGGACCGCCCCGGCGGGCCTCGTTGTCCGGCAGCCGGTGCACGAGCCCGGGGCGGGCGGTCAGGAACCCGCACACCGCGCGCCGGGCGAACGTCACCGCCTCGGGCAACCGCTCCGGGTCGAGTCGGGGCAGCACGGCGGTGGACCAGGTCCCGCCCAGCCCCCGGACCACGACCTGGTGGTCGTACGTCCACTGTAGATGTACGAACCGGTTGGCCAGCGGCGGGCTCAGCTCCCAGCCGTCGGCGGCCGAGGAGCGTGGGTTGGCGGCGGCCACGATCCGCACTCCGGGCGGCAGCCGCAGCGCCCCGACCCGCCGTTCCAGCACCACGCGGAGCAGCGCGGCCTGCACGGCCGGCGGCGCGGTGGAGAGCTCGTCCAGGAATAGCAGACCCCGGCCGGCCCGCACCAGGCGGACGGCCCAGTCCGGCGGGGCCATCGGCACACCCTGTACCGCCGGGTCGTCGCCGATCACGGGCAGCCCGGCGAAGTCGGACGGCTCGTGCACGCTGGCGATCACCGTGGTCAGCGGCAGGTCGAGGGCGGAGGCGAGTTGGTTCAGCACAGCCGTCTTGCCGATTCCCGGCTCTCCCCAGAGCAGCACCGGCAGGTCGGCGGCCACGGCCAGGGTCAGCGCCTCCAGTTGCGGGTCGGGTCGCGGCTCGGTCGCGGTGTCGCCCAGCAGGGCGAGCAGCTCGTGGGCCACGTCGAGCTGGCCGGTCCGGGACAGTCCGGCCGGGACACCGGGAGCGGCAACTGGAGCGCCCGGCGCGGCAGCCGAAGCACTCGCATCGGCAGCCGGAGCGGCAGTGGGAGTAACCGCGACGGCAGTGGGAGCGCCCGGAGGGCGCGCAACGGTAGCGGGCGGAGCGGGGGGTGGGGACGCGGAGCGGGCGGGGGAGGCGGGCGCGACGACGGCGGAGGAGGCGGACGGCATCGAGATACGCATGTGAGATCACCTTGAGGTCGAGTCGGGCCGGCAGGGGCCGGTCGGCGGCGGGGTCGGGCAGGGAGGAGTGCGGGGCGCGCGGGTCAGCGGGCGGTCGCGTGCCGCGGACGTGCCCGGGAGGAGGTACGCGACAGTCGGGCGGCCCGCCGGGACAGGTCACGGTGGCGCCCACCGAGCCCGCTGGCCGGGTGCGGCGCGGATCCGCCCAGCCCGGCCCGGTACAGCCCGTGCGAGACCCGGCGGAGCGCGGCCGTCTCCAGTTCGTCCCGCAGCGCGCCACCGCGGAGCAGCGCGTCCGCTCCGAGCAGCCGCTCGACGGCGGCGACGGCTCCGTCGGTGTCACCGTGGTCCAGCCGGGCCCGGATGTCGCCGAGGTTCTCCGGTTGACGGTGTGCCCCGTCGATTGCCTGGAGACAGGGCAGTGGCGTGCCGGTCAGCGCGGCCAGCAGCTCCTCGCGGCGGATCTCGGCGGGATCGTGGTCCAGTGCGACGAGTGTGCCCTCGACCAGGCCGATCCGGTGCCGGGCGCCACGGCACTCGACGTACCGGGGCGCGGAGTCGCCGACCGGGGCCGCCGGGGTCTCGGCGACCGGGCGGTCCGGTGCGAGCGCCGAGGCGACCAGCGGATGCAGTTGGTCGGGCCGGATCAGCCCGGCCCGGAGCAGCGCCAGGTCGGGCGGTACCCAGGTTGCCGCGTCCGGCAGCACCGGTAGCCCGGCGGGGTGGCTCTGCGCCGGCACCGTCCGGATCCGTAACCCGGCGGGGCCGCCGCCCGGATCCGGCAGCAGGTCCAGCAGCAGCCGGTGCCGGGAGCCGAGTCGGACGGTGACGGTGGCGCCGCTGCTGCCGTCCGCGTGCAGCAGCAGCTCCGCCTCGGCGGCCCAGTGCGGCACCGCGCAGTCGAAGCCGTGCGGCACGTCCCGTTCCGCGTCGAGCCGGCCGGCGCCGGGTTGCCGATCCGCACCGGACCTGGCCCGGAGCTCTCCGGTCCGGCGTACGTCCCAGAGGTGGCGGTGCAGGTCGAGCCGGAACCGCCGGTCCGGGCGGGGATGCGGATGTGGCCCGCCCGGTTCGGCCGGCCGCGCCGGGTCCCACAGTCCGAGGCTGATCCGCTGTCCGGCGTCCGCCCAGGCCGGCGGGGTCCGGGCCACCAGGTGCGGGCTGCCGGCGTCCGTCCCGGGGTACCGGGCCAGCGAGATGGTCAGGCCCGGGCGCAGCAACCCGTCCGGAGCCACCCGGGGCAGGTGCCAGCGCAGCAGGTCAGGGGCGAGATGGCCGAGGTCGGCCCGGAGTTGGGCCACCAGTTCGCGGCCGTAGGTGCGCGCCACGGAACGCAGTCGCAGATCCACGTCGACGCGTGCGGCGGCGCAGGCTCCGGCCCAGTCGCCGAGCGCGCGGCGGGCGGTAGCCAACTCGATCATGGGGGGCGGCACGGCGAACTCGCGCACGCGCTGCCAGAAGGAGAGCCGGGAGTCTCTGTCCACAGTCGATGGGTGCATCAGCACTCACCTTGCGTGGACTGGACCCCCAATCTGCGGAGAGAGGTTTTCATCGCCGAGCAGAATACCGCCTCCGGCATCGGCGGGCCAGGGGGCGGCCGGGTCGGTGCTCGGTCGGGTGGAGGCGGCGGGTCAGGGGCGGTCGTCGTTGAGGACACTGCTGCACCGCCGGATCGTCGCCAGGTGCAGCCTTCCGGTCAGGGCGGGGCTCAGCAGCCGGCCGGCGAGCCGGGTCAGCGCTCCGGGCGGCTGGTTGGTGACCTCGCTCGCCGCCAGCCGGGAGATCCGGCGTACCCGGCGGCTGCGGATCCGCTCGTACCGGCGCAGGGCGGCGGTCGGGTCGCCCGGCGTACCCAGTGCGCGGCGGAGCAGCCAGGCGTCCTCCAGGGCCTGGTTGGCGCCCTGGGCCTGGGACGGCGGGAACGCGTGCGCCGCGTCGCCGAGCAGGGTCACCGGCCCGGTTCCCCAGCGTGCGGGCACCCGGTGCAGCACGTGCGGGTACGCCTGCACGTCCGACTCGCCGAGTCCGGCCAGCAACTCGCCGACCGGCTCGGCGTACGAGGCGAACCGGATCCGCAGCCACTCGACGACGGGCCGGTCGTCCGGTGCCGGCTCCGGTACGTCGAACCACCACTGGAGCAGACCGTCGCCGGCCGGCATCAGCCCGCAGAGTCCGGCGGAACCGACCAGGCAGCGGGCGTGCACGTCACCGGCCAACTCGGGCAGTGCCCTGGTCAGCCCCTGCCAGCTCACCCAGCCGTTCCGGGTCGCCGGTGCCTCGTCGAGCACGGCCCGGCGTACCACCGACCGGTAGCCGTCGGCGCCGACCAGTACATCCGCGGGCTCCCCGGCGACGGTCACGCCGTCGGGTCCCACCCGCAGGTCGGTCACCGCGCGGCCGTACCGGACGGTGCCCGGCGGCAGTGCCCCGGTGAACCGTTCGAGGATCGCGGCGCGCGGCACGGTGGCCACCCCGAAGCCGGTGCCACGGCGGGTCACCCGCAGGTCCGCCCGGGCGAAGGGCCGCCCGTCCGGGGTGCAGAACTCCAGCGTCTCGACGTCGCCACCGAGCCCGTCCAGGGGTACCCCGAGGTCGGCCGCTGCCGCCGCACCGTTGCCGAAGACGGTCACCGCCGCGCCGTCGGTACGCGGCCCCGGCGCCCGTTCGAGCACCCGGACCCGGTGCCCGTCGGCCAGCAGGCCGTTCGCCAGGGCCAGCCCGCCGATGCCGGCGCCGACGATGACCACGTCCATGACACGCCCCGTTCACTACGATCGTTGTACTACGCATGTTGGCATACCATCGGGACGTGCCACCACCCAACCAACGGCGCCGGGCCGAACTCGCCGACGCCGCCATCGCGCTGCTCGCCGAGACCGGGGTGCACGGGGTCACCCACCGCGCGGTCGAGAAACGGGCCGGCCTGCCCACCGGCACCGCCGCCAACTACTTCCGCAGCCGGGAGGCGCTGCTGGTCGCGGCGGCGGACCGGGTCGGCGAGCTGCACTACGCCGACATGGACGCGGCCGGGGCGGCGTACCGGCCGTCCTCGGCGGGCACCCGCGACCGGGCGGTGGACCTGATCGCCGGGTCGCTGTTCACCGCCGCCACCGATCACCGGGACCGCTACCTGGCGATCTTCGAACTCCGGCTGGAGAGCCTGCGCCGGCCGGTACTCGCCGACGCGTTGCGCGGGCTGCTCCAGCGCTCGGTCGCGTTCACCACCGGGCACCACACCGACCTCGACCTGCGGATTCCACCGGAGGCGGTGCCGACGCTCGTCGCGCTCTACGGCGGCGCGCTCTTCACCCTGGTCAGCAGCGTGCCAGGCGAGGTCACCCCCGAGCTGACCCGGGAGTTGGCCGGCGCGATCGTCCGGGCCGCGCTGGGCGGCGGCTGAACCCGCCGACGAGCAGCCGAATCAGCGGCCGGGCGGGGTCCGGTCCGGCAGCGCCAGCCCCCCAGCCCGGCTCGATGTCGCGGCGTACGACAACAGGGGACATCGACCCGCTTGACGTTGCACCCTCGCCGGTCGACGATCGGAGTCCGGGCAACAACGTGCAACTATCGGTGAGAGGCAGAGGGATGCGGCTAACGCTCCTGGGCAAGGAGTCGACAGGCGGACAGTCCCCGACGCTGTATGCGACCGACCGCGACAGCTACGTGGTCCAGGGGTGGCGGGTGGCGGATGCCGAACTCCTCGCAGGTGAAGAAACGCAAGACACGACCGTCGTTGAAGTGCCGTCGACCCTGATGGGGCACCTCGCAAAGAACGGTCTCGACGGGAGAGTGACCCACGTGGTGGCACCGATCGTGCGCGTCACCGCGAGTGGCAACTACACCATCCAGGGCACTCGGGTCGTCGACGGCACGGCACTCCTCCAGATGGACATTCCTGCGCACGAAACCTGCGTCGAGGTGTCCGCCCCGAAGATGCGGAGCCTGGTGACGGAATGAGGCCGATCACCGGGGCCGAGTTCGAGTCGCTGTTTCAGCTCGCCACGCGCGCCTGGCACCTGGAACTGCGCGACACCTATCGTGTCGTCGAGGAGGACGAGCCCTTCGCGAAGTGGCTCCAGGGCATTCCCGACGACTACGCGTGGCGAGAGGGCTGGTTGTCCTTCGTGCACGGAGTCGCGGACAACGGCACGCAGATCCAACGACTGAGGATTGTGACAGAGCCGCTGTCCGACTACATGCGCTGGGCACTCGAGATGGACCCGGCGAACATCACCGCCGGGGAGGAGATCCGGTACCTCCCTCGGCAGGCTGCAACCGGGACAAGCCTGCCCGCCGAGGACTGCTGGCTGTTCGACGACGACAAACTCCTGCTCAGCCTCTTCCAGCCTGACGGGCGGGGCGCCGGCTACGCGGATGCCAACGATCCGGAACTGCTGGCGACCTACCGTGCCGTACGCGACCAGCTTTGGCCACAGGCGACCCCGTACGCCCAGTACCGCCTCGCTTCGCGGTGAGCACGCTTGCCCGTCAGGCCCGCGAGGCCCTGGGTGTGAGGCTCAGGGATATCCGGGCCGACGCTGGCCTGACGGGCAGAGCGCTTGCCGCCGCTGCCGGATGGCACTACACAAAGGTTTCCAAGCTGGAGCATGGGGTCATCAACGCTTCCGAAGCCGACGTGACTACTTGGTGCCGGCTCTGCAACGCCCCCGACCAGTTACCCGACCTGGTAGCCGCTGTCCGCTCCATCGATACGCTGATCGTCGAGTGGCGTCGCCAACTCCGATCCGGCACCAAGCGCCGTCAGAAGGAGAGCGTTCGCTTCGAGGCCGAGACGACGCTCTTTCGTGTCTTCGAGCCGATGTTCGTCCCCGGCCTTCTACAGACTGCGGAGTACGCCGCAGCCGTACTGTCCAGCTTCGTCGAATTCCACGGACTCCCTCCCGACGTCGACGCCGGCGTTGAGGCGCGGCTAGAGCGACAACAGATTCTCTACCGAGGCGACCGCCGCTTTCACATGGTCATCTGCGAGTCGGCGCTGACGCTGGGGGTGGCCCCGACAGAGGTCTTGGTCGGCCAACTCGACCGCCTGCTCGCCGCGTCGACGCTGCCGCGCGTTCACCTGGGCATCATTCCGACGCGCGCTACCCACCTGTTCCTGCCAATTAACAACTTCTGGATCCTCGACAACAGCGCTGTGCTGGTCGAGACCATATCGGCAGAAATCAAGCTCACTCAGCCACGCGAAATCGCGGTCTACGCGAAGGCGTTCGAGAGATTCGCGTCCTCTGCGGTCTACGGACGCGACGCCCGCAGCTTGATCACGACGGCGCTCCGGGAGTTCCACGCCACGAGTTGAAGCAACATCGTGCAACATCCTCCCCTCCAACCCGGCTCGCCTCCTACCGTCGCCGGTGTGCATCAGCGCGGTGATCGTCCTATCACCGTCCGTGCCGCACATGACCTCATCCGAGAATCGCACCCCTGGGGGCATCTCATGGTCGATGTAGGAAACGAGCCTGGGGCAGCCCACAGGCGCCGATCGGCGATCAGGCTCGTCAGCCCCGATCCGAGGCCGTTGCCCGCAGGACCCAGCGACGTCGAGTTCCCGCCACCGCCCGGCGACGCGGTGCCCGGCTTCGTGTGTGGGTGTGGCTGGCCAGGCTGCCAATCTCGCTCCAACGCCGTCGCGGTCATCCGGGCCGCCGGAGTCGACCCGATGACAGTGACTCCCGCAGACACCGTGCCGCGACTGCGGCCCGAGCCGCAGGTCCAGACCGCGCAGGATCGGGCTGGGACGACCTCGACCGCGCGAAGAGGGCAGAGGCCACCCATGACAGCAGACATTGACACGATGTCCGCTGCGGCCTCTACGTCCGGAGAAGGGCGGTGGGGTGCGACCAGGGGTCAGGCACTCCACCCGCCGACACCAGCGAACAGCGGACCCGGCCGGTGACCGGCGACCCGCCCCGGCCGCCGTCGGGCATGGTGGCCAGCAGTGATCCGTACCTGCTCCGCGAACTACTCTGGTGCGGACCCTGCAACGTGTGGATGACAGCGACCCGGGCGGCCGGCGACCGGAGACGACGCACCTACAAATGCGCGATGGGCTGCCGCACCGCGCCGCCATTAACGCCATCCAACCCGCCTACCAGAAGTCGGTGCTCGAAATGCTGCTCACCAGGGTCATCGTCGGAGCCAACACCGACGACCTGACCTTTGTCTGGCGCAACTGACCCCCGTCGGCGGGCGTTTCTTCGGCGACGGCGGACGGACCCCAGACCCGCGCGTCCGGAGGTTCCCCTGGTGATCCTTGGGCGCGCCAGTGGGTGGCCGTCACGACCGAACGCCTCTGTCGGGACGGCCACCCACGGCGGGCGCGTCATCTTCCCCCGAGGCCCTTCGCAGTGCGGCGGCCGAGATCACCCCGGAGCTGACCCGGGAGTTGGCCGGCGCGATCGTCCGGGCCGCGCTGGGCGACGGCTGAACCCGCCGACGAACGGCCAGATCACCCGCCGGGCGGGGGCGGGACTGTCGATCCGGATGGCCGGTTGGCGGCCAGGAACTCGGCGAGTACCTGGGTGTGGGTGGCGAAGGCCAGCTCCGCCGGCTCGGTGAGCACCAGCCACTCGGTGGCCTCCTCGGTCGGTGCCGAGGCGGGCAGCGACTCGACCGGCCGCGCCGGCAGTACGCCGAAGATCAGGATCGTGTCACCCGCCGGCACGCTGTGCACCGCGTACAGGCTCGCGGTCCCGGCGTCGGCGACCAGGCCGGTCTCCTCGCGGAGTTCCCGGACCAGCGCGTCGCGCCAGTCCTCGCCGTGGTCGATGAACCCGCCCGGCAGCGCCAGCAGCCCCCGGCCCGGCTCGATGTCGCGGCGCTGCACCACCACGCCGATGCCGTCGGCGGTCAGCACCGGCAGGATCGCCAGTGCCACCGGTGACGGGTTGCGCCAGGTGGTCTGGCCGCAGCGGGCGCAGACCCGGGGCCAGGCAGGCGCCGAATAGGCGGTGCCGCAGTACGAGCAGTGCGAGTGCAGGACACCGGTCACGGCGAGCAGGCTACCGGCCGAGGCGGTCGGCGACGACGGGCGCCAGCGGCGGAGGGGCCGGGCAGCGGATATCGTGCGGGCAACGACCGCAAGGGACGAGGTGTTTCTCCGGTGGGAAGGCTCCGGTCCGTCGCCGACCGGCTGCGCCAGGGCTGGCTGCCGGTGGTCGAGGCGACGCTGGCCGCCACCGTCTCCTGGGCGATCGCGGCGGCGGTGCTCGGCCACCCGCAGCCGTTCTTCGCCCCGGCGGCGGCGCTGATCGTGCTGGGCCAGGCCCGGGGCCAGCGGATGCGCCGGGCCGTGGAGGTGGTGCTCGGGGTCGCCGCCGGGGTACTCGTCGCCGACCTCGTGGTGCAGGCGCTCGGCCGGACCACCTGGACGGTACTCACCGTCGTGCTGCTGACCGTCGGGCTCGCCACGGCGATCGGTGCCAGCAACGTCACCGTGGTGCAGGCTACGGTCTCCGCCCTCTATCTGGTGACGGTGCCGCCGTCGACAGACGCGCTGGTGCCGTTCCGGTTCGTCGACGCGCTGATCGGCGGGGTGGTGGCACTGGCCGCGAGCCAGTTGGCCAGCGCCCGGCAGCCGCTCGCCCCGCTGCTGGCCGAGTCGCGCCAGACCTTCGCCGCGCTGGCGGAGCTGCTCACCGAGATCAGCGAGGCGCTCGATCGCCGCGACGAGCCTGCGGCGCTCGCCGCGCTCGACCGGGCCCGCCGGCTGGACGCCGCGGTGGACCGGCTTCAGACGGCGGTACTTGCCGCCGGGGAGGCGCTGCGGCTGCACGTACGGCGGCGCCGGCACATCGGCCGGGTACACGCGCTCACCGCGTCGAGCCGGCAGGTCGACTACGCCGTACGCAACCTGCGGGTGCTGGCCCGGGCGGGGGTGGCGCTGACCCGGCTGCCGGTGGCCAGCCCGACGGAGTTGGGCGAGGCGCTGCGGTCGCTCGCCGAGGCGATGCGCTGTGCCGGCGAGGCGCTCGCCGCCGACCTGAGCGGGCAGGACGAGGCGGCCGACCGGTACGCCGAGCAGACCGATGCCGCCGCCCTGGACGCGGTCCGCACCGCCGGGCGGCTGCTCACCCGGAATCCGCCGCTGCCGATCATCATGATCGTGGGTCAGATCCGGGCGACCGCGATCGATCTGCTCCGCGGCGTGGGCGCGGACGACGTCGCGGTGCTGGGCCGGGTCGACGAGGCCCTCGGGCTGCCGCCGCTCTGAACAGACCGGCTCGCCGCCGCTGGAACGGAACGGGTTGCCGCCGCTGTGAACAGGACGGCTTGCCGCCGCTGTGAACAGGACGGCTTGCCGCCGCTGAGTGCGGAACGGCTATCCGGCGGGCGGGTGGCGGCGCAGCGCCAGCAGTGCCACGTCATCGACGGGCTGTTCGACGCCGAGCGCGGTCATGACGATCGCGCAGGCCACCTCGGCCGGTCCGGGTCGGACCGCCGCGCGTAGCCGCTCCAACCCGATGTCGATGAGTTCGCCCCGACGTTCGACGAGCCCGTCCGTGTAGCAGACCAGCAGGGCGCCCGGCGGGAAGTCGACGGCGGTGCTGCGGCGGGGCTTCGGGCGCCCGGTGCCGAGCGGCAGGTCGACGGGGAGCGACAGGGTGTCCGCCGGCTGGCCGGTCCGGGCCAGCATCGGCGGCAGGTGTCCGGCGAGCGAGACGCGCAGGCGAGTCCGATCGGGGCTGACCAGCGCGTAGAGCACCGTGGCCAGCTTGCCCGCCTCGAAGTGCTGGATCTTGCGGTCGAGCCGGGTCAGCGCGTCGGCGGGATCGTCGCACTCCAGGGCGTAGGCGCGCAGCGCGCTGCGTAGCCGCCCCATCACCACCGCTGCGGGTAGCCCGTGCCCGGAGACGTCGCCGACCACGATGCCGAGCCAGCCGGAGGGGAGGGTGAAGACGTCGTACCAGTCGCCGCCGACCCCGGTGTGGTGGCCGGGCACATAGCGGGCGGCCATGTCTACGCCGGGCGCCTCCGGTAGCCGGGTCGGCAGCAGGCTGCGTTGCAGGGCGAGTGCGGCGGTCCGGTCGATGCTGCCCAGTCGGGCCTGGCTGGCCAGGCTCGCGCGGTCGGCGACGAGTTGCAGCAGCCGGATGTCGTCGGCGCCGAACCGACGCCGGGCGAGGGTGCCGACGTGCAGCACGCCGACCAGTTCGGAGCCGGCGAACATGGGTACGCCGAGCATCGACCGGATGCCCTTGTCGGGCAGGATCGGGTTGACCACCTCGGCCGGAGTGACCCGTTCGAGCGCCACCGGCCGTTTCTCCTGGGCGATCCGGCCGGCGAACCCCCGGCCGACCGAGACCCGGAAACCCGGCGGGACCTCCTCCTCCAGCCCCTTCGTGGCGGCGGCCACGAGCTGCTGGGCGTGCTGGTCGAGCAGCAGGATCGCGGCCGTGTCGACCCCGAGCAGCTCACAGACCCGGGCGAGCAGTTCGTCGAGCAGGTCCTCCACGTCGAGCCGGGACAGCGCGGAGTCGGTCACCGCCTCGATCCGGCGCAGCCGTTCGTCGGCTCCGGAGTCGTCCGCCTCGATCACGCGGGAAAGCCTAGCCCCTGCCGTGTCCGGCGGGACCCTGGTCGACGGGCGGTTCGGCGCGGGTCTGGCGCAGGACAGTCAAATGGCGGCCATAACCGGAGAAAGGCCGCGATCGGCGGCGAGCGGGCGGGCACGGATACCGGGGCACTAGGATCTGCGGGCGCGACTCCGGTCGCGGGTGCCCGACCAGCCGTACGAGGAGATCCAATGATCTTTATCACCGCGAAGTTCCGAGTGCTGCCGGAGTACGCCGACAGGTGGCCCGAGATCGCCGGCGACTTCACCCGGGCGACCCGTGCCGAACCCGGCTGCCTGTGGTTCGAGTGGTCGCGCAGCGTCGACGACCCGACCGAGTACGTCCTGGTCGAGGCGTTCCGGGACGGTGACGCGGGTGCCGCGCACGTGCGGTCGGAGCACTTCCGGCAGGCGCAGGCCACCCTGCCGCCGCACCTCGCCGAGACGCCGAAGATCGTCAACACCACGATCCCGCAGGACGGCTGGTCGATCCTCGGCGAGATGACCGTACCCGAGCGGAGCTGAACCTCCTGCCGGGCGGGACGGCGCGACCGGCGCCACCCCGGCCCGGGCCGGGGTGGCGCGGCGGTCAGCCGTGCGACCCGCTCTCCTCCTCGACCAGGTCCCGGCCGTAGCCGTAGTAGCTGGTGCCGAGCTTGGCCCCCCACTCGACGGTGAGTACCGGCGCCGGCTCGTCGTCCGGCTCGCGCAGCGGGAAGCCCGCGCTGAGCAGCGGTCCCCACTGCACCGTCAGGAACGCTCCGGTCATCGCCACGCCTCCTCGGCCACCAGCGGATCGTTGGAGAGCTCCGGCGGCACCACCTCGTCGGCCGCCACCTGCGGCGCGCGCCGGGCCGCCGGATCGAAGACCGGATCGGCCGGAGCCGCCCGGTGGTGTTCCGGATGGCGGTCCTGGTAGTCGACGGCCGCCGCGACCAGGGTCGGCTCGGAGAACCGCGGTCCCCAGAAGGCGGCGTTGATCGGCAGCCCCTCGGTCGAGTCGTAACCGATCGGGAACGACACCATCGGCCAGGTCAGCGCGTTCGGAAGCTGGTAGAAGGTGCGGTAGTTCGGCAACTGCGTACCGCCGAACCGGGGGCCGATCGTGCCGCCGATCGGCAGCACCAGCATGAAGTCGACCCCGGCGTCGTCCAGCGCCCGCTGGTAGTTGGCCTGGAGGGTACGCCGCCGCCGCTCGCCCTCGTCGCGTACCGCCGCCGGGATGGCACCGGCGGTGGCGGCGGCAGCGGCCAGGTCACCGAACTGCCGCCGCAGCGCCTCGGCGTTGCCCGGGTGCGACTCGGCGAACGCCGCCACCGCCTGCCAGTAGCGGATCTCGTACCGGTTCGGGCTGAGTACGGCGGTGGCCGGCGACACCGCGTTGCCGGCCGGCACCGGCAGCCGGTCCGCCGTCCGGAAGTACGGGTCGTTCTCCGGCACGGTGACGTCGAGGCCGGCGAAGTCCTGCACCCGGGCGCCCATCCCGACCAGTTCCCGCTTGAACCGCTCGAAGGCGGCCCGGTGGTCGGGATCGTAGGTCTGCGCCGGTGGGATGCCGGTGCCGCCCCGGGTCATCCAGTCGGTCTGCGGGACCCCGATGGTCAGCCCGGCCAGCGGCCGGTGCCCCCGCCGGGCGGCGACCGGCAGCGCCGGGAACGGGTGCGGTGCGGCGAGCGTCAGCGGGTCGGGCGCGGGGTCGGGGCCGAGGATGGCGGTGAGCACCAGCGAGGCGTCCCGGACCGAACGGGCGATCGGCCCGAGTACGTCGTAGCCGGGGGAGAGCGGCATCACCCCGGCGGTCGAGACCAGGCCGAGCGACGGCTTGATCGCGCTGGCCCCGTTCGCGGCGGCCGGCATCATGATCGAGCCGCCGGTCTCCTCGCCGATGGTGGCCGCCGCGAGCCGGGCGGCGGTGGCCACCCCGGAACCCTGGCTGGAGCCGCCGGGGACGAACCGGGGGTTCCAGGCGTTGCCGGCGAAGGTGCCGGCGATCGAGCCGGAGAAGGCCGAGGCGACGGTGTGGCCGATGATCACGGCGCCCTGCTCGCGGAGCCGGGCCACCACCGTGGAGTCCCGGTACGCCAGGTTGCCGCTGTACGCGTGTGTGCCGTTCTTGGCCTCCAGGCCCCTGATCCCGACCGAGTCCTTGATGCCGAACGGGATGCCGCAGAGCGGCGGTACCGCCCAGGACGGTCCCTTGCGCAGTCGCTTGTCGGCGGCGGCGGCCTGGGCCAGCGCTCCGGCCCGGTCGATCCGGACGAACGCGTTGTAGCCCCCGTTGTCGCCGTACGTCTCGAAGGGGCCGTTGAGCCGGTCGATCCGCTCAAGGTAGGCCCGGGTCAGCTCGACCGCGCTGAGTCGCCGGGCCCGGAGCAGGACGATCAGCTCGGCGATCTCGTAGTCCACGATCCGCGTCCGCCGCGGGATCTGCCCGGCCGACGGCAGCTCGTCGAGGAGCCGGCGCACCGGGTCGGTGCCGGCCGGCTCGTGGGTGGCGCCGGCCGGTTCCGCCGCGACCAGGGTGACCGCGGTCGCGCCGGCCACCGCGGCACTGCCGCCGAGGAAGGTGCGCCGGCTGACCCGGTGTCGTACTCCGGCATCCGGTACGGGGGCGGTCCGGGAGGTGTCGTGCGTGTCAGGCATGGCAAGGCTCCGGTCTACAGAATCGGTGGGCACCGGAGGTGGGGTGCCGCCAGCCGCCGGACGGCGGTGGGCCAAGATCGTCACAGCGCGCCGTCTCGACCGTGTTCCCGAGCGCTTTCCACGCGGTTAACCGGCAAGCCGACCAGGATGGACGATGCCCGGCCGGCGGTTCGGCCGAACCGACCTCCTCGACCGCAACCGCCCCGGCGGACGGTTGGTCCCCGGCCCGCGACTTCTCGGCGTGGCCGGTCGTGAACCGGGCCGCCCCGGCGGCCGGGCGGTTAGGGTTGCGGAGGGATATGTCCGTTGGGGCATGTCGAGAGGAGACGAGCGGACGTTATGCGGCTTGGCCTACAGATTCCCAACCTGACCTGGCCGAACGGGCCGGCGGGGCTCGGCGCCGACCTGGCCGCCGTGGCCCGTACGGCGGACCGGGTCGGGTTCGACTATCTCGCCCTGATGGACCACTTCTTCCAGATCCAGACCGTCGGCCCGCCCGAGGCGGAGATGCTGGAGGCGTACACCACGCTGGGCTTTCTCGCCGCGCACACCGAGCGGGCCACCCTGCTCACCCTGATCACCGGGGTGCACCACCGGCCGCCGGGGCTGCTCGCCAAGATCGTGACGACCCTGGACGTCCTCTCCGGCGGGCGGGCGATGCTCGGCATCGGCGCCGGCTGGAACGAGGAGGAGTCCAAGGGGCTCGGCTTCCCGTTCCCGCCGATCGCCGAGCGCTTCGAACTGCTCGAGGAGACGCTCCGCTACGTGCTCCAGATGTGGTCCGACGACGACGGGACGTTCCACGGCCGGCACATCCACGCCGAGCGGCTGCTGAACTCGCCGCAGCCGCTGAGCCGGCCCCACCCGCCGATCATGATCGGCGGTGGTGGCGAGAAGAAGACCCTGCGGCTGGTCGCCAGATACGCCCAGGCGTGCAACCTGTTCAACACCCCGGAACTGGAGCGCAAACTGGCCGTGCTGCGCGAGCACTGCGAGCGGGAGGGCCGCGACTACGCCGAGATCACCAAGACCGTCTACCAGTTCATGGACATCGGGGAGAACGGCGAGAAGACCGGCCAACTCCTCGACGAGCTGCGCCGACTGCACGACCTCGGCTTCGACGTGGCGATCGGCGCGGTGCCGCAACTGCCCCGGCTGGACGTACTGGAACGGATCGGCACCGACGTCATTCCGGTGGTACGCCAGTTCTGAACCCCGCCGACCCGGCCGGCCGGTACCGGCCGGGTCGGCGGGGAGTGGTCAGCGCGTCGGGCGGGCGTCGAAATCCCGTTGCAGCGCGTCGAGGTCGTCGTCGATCTCCGCTCCGGCGACCCCGTCCGGCAGGTCGTCCTCCAGCCGCCGCAGCGGCCGGTACGCCAGCCCCGCCGTGCTCCACAGCATCAGCAGCGCGCCGGTGCAGACCAGCAACACCGCGATGGCCCGGCCGGCGCCACCCGGCACCACCGGGTCGACGACCCGTTCCGCGATCGCCGGCGCGGTGACGAAGCCCAGCGGCATCATCGCGGCGGCCAGCATCTGGTTGACCGCCAGCACCCTTCCCTGGAGGTCCTGCACCACCTTCACCTGGATGATCGAGATCCAGTGCGCGTTCAGGATCGACAGCGACGCCCAGTAGAGGAACAGCCCGGCCGCGACCAGCGCCGGCTCGGGGCGTACGCCCATCAGCACCGTGCCGAGGCCGACCGGGACGGTGAAGCCGACCATGCCGACCGCCAGCCGCCGGGTGCCGCCCCAGACCACCATGGCCAGTGCGCCCACCGCCGCACCGAGCCCGCCGATCCCGGTGACCAGACCCAGGGTGGCCGGTGAGCCGAAGTCGAGCACCAGCGGGGTGACCAGGACCATCGCCACCGCCAGCAGGTAGTTCACCGGCACGTAGAAGACGATCATGACGATCATCGGGCGGCGCCGGGCGATGAACCGCCAGCCTCCGGCGAGCGCCCGGCCGAAGGTCTCCTCCCGGCGCCGGAACAGCCGGTCCGGGAAGCGGACCACCAGCAGCGTGCCGACCGCGACCAGGAAGCAGGCCACGTCCAGCGCGACCACACCGGGCAGGCCGAGCGCGGTGATCAGCACCCCACCGGCGAGCGGGCCGAGCAGCGTACCGACCCCGGTGCCGAGGTTGGCCAGCGCGTTCGCCTGCGGCAGGTACGGCTTCGGCACCAGTTGCGCCGTCGCTGCCAGGTACGCGGGCCGCTGCACCGCCGTGGCCAACGAGCCGACCGTGACCGCCAGCATCACCTGCCAGATCCGCAGCTCGCCGAGCCAGAGTTGCAGCGCCAGCGCGCCCATCGCGACGGCACCGGCCAGGTCGGCGCCGAGCATCACCCGCCGCCGGTCGAAGCGGTCGGTGACCGCACCGCCGATCGGCGCGGCGAAGACCGCCGGGACCAACGCCAGCATGGTGATCATCGCGAAGTCGAGCAGCCGGCCGGTCTGCTGGTAGACCCAGACCCCGAGCGCGAACGCGCTGAGCTGGCTGCCCACCATCGAGACGAACTGCCCACCGGCGAGCAGCCCGAACGCCCGCAGGTTGCGCCGGGTCTCCGCCCGGGCCAGCAACTCCGCCCCGCCGGCCGCCGGCAACTCACCGGTTCCCCAGGCGCGCAGCCGCGCGGCCACCAGGTCGCCCAGTCCGGCCGCCTGGTGCTTCAGGAAGTAGTGCCCGGCCCGGGGGATGGTGGCCAGCTCGACGCGCTCCGCGAAGGCGCCCCACTCGCGGTACCGCTCGGCGTACAGCTCGGTGCTGCGGTCCCGTTCGCCGACCACGGCGAGGACCGGGGCACGCAGCCGGGGTGCGTCCGGATCGCCGAGGCGGTCGCTGAACCACGCCTCGGCGTCCCGGGCGTCGTGCCGCAGCGCCCGCAGCATGGTGGCGGTGTCGGCGGCCGCCTCCGGGGTGTCCGCGACGTCCTCCAGCCCGCCCATCACGGTGAGGAAGTTCCGGTACGCCCGGTCGGAGAACCACCGGTCGGTCGGGAAGAGCCGGCCGATCCACCGGGACAGCCGGCCGGGCAGCCGGGCCATCGGGAAGCTCGCCCCGAGCACCAGCCCGACCACCTCCCGGCCGTCCCGTTCGAGTCGCTGGGCCAGCGCCAGTGCGGCGGCGGTGCCGACACAGTGGCCGTAGACCAGCAGCGGGCCGGGGATCGCGTCGAGTTCGGCGGCGCACCGGCGTACCAGGTCGGGCAGCGGGAGCAGCGGCTCGTCCGGGCGGGCCGGGTCGTGGCCGGGCAGCTCGACGGCGTACACCTGGGTGCCCGGGTGGGCAGTGGCGAGCGCCTCGGCGAAGGGCTGCAACGCCGCCGCCGAGCCGCCGCCGTACGGGACGCAGACCGCGGTCAGCGTTGTGGCGGTCCCCGGCGGCGGCCCGGCGAGCCGGTGCAGCAGTCCCGCCTCGGCACCGCCGTCCAGCCCGTCGAGATAGCGCGCCAGCAGCGCGACCGTCCGGTGGGTGAACAGGTCGATCACCCGCAGTCGGGGGTCGATCGCCCGGGCGGCCCGGACCGCCGTGAACGAGTCGCCGCCGAGGGCGAAGAAGTCGTCGTCGGCACCGACCCGCCCGGCACCGAGCAGTCCCGTCCAGACGGCGGCGATCCGGTGCTGGGTGTCGCCGGTCAACGGGGTGTGCCCGGCCGCGACCGGCGCCGGCAGCGCGGCCCGGTCAACCTTGCCGTTCGGGTTCAGCGGCAGCGCGTCGAGCACCACGTACGCGGTCGGGATCAGGTGGTCGGGGAGCTGCCCGTGCAGCGCGGTACGGACCGTCGCGACGTCGAGTTCCGCGTCCGGGCGCCGGACCAGCCAGGCCGCGAGCTGCCGCCGCGGCTCCTCGCCGACCGGCAGCACGTACGCGTCGGCGACCCCGGGTACGGCCCGGCAGGCGGCGGCCACCTCGCCGGGCTCCACCCGGTAACCCCGGATCTTCACCTGGTCGTCGACCCGGCCCAGGAAGTCCACCGTGCCGTCGGGGCGGATCCGCACCCGGTCGCCGGTCCGGTAGCAGCGTTCGCGGCCGTGCACCGGGTCGGGGACGAACGACGCGGCGGTCGCCTCCGGACGGTGCAGGTAGCCCCGGGCCACCCCGGGACCGCCGACGACCAGCTCGCCGGGTACCCCGGCCGGCAGCGGGCGCCCGGCCCGGTCCACCACGTACAGCCGGGCGCCGGCCAGCGGCCGGCCGAGCGGCAGGTTGCCGTCCCGCCGGGACTCCGGCACCTCGTCGGGGTCGCAGGCGAGCACGGCGACGGTGGTCTCGGTCGGACCGTAGTGGCTCTGCACCGCGAGGTCCGGCCGGGCCGCCCGGACCCGCGCCACCAGTTCCCACGGGCACGCCTCGCCGGCCAGCACCAGCAGCCGGCCGGGCAGCACCCCGGCCAGGTCGCCGTGCGCGTCCAGCAGGCGGAGCTGACTGGGTACCAGCTTGAGCACGTCCACCCGGTGCCGGCCGAGGTAGCCGGCGAGCGCGGCCGGGTCCAGCGAGGTCTCCCGGTCCACCAGGTGCAGCGTGCCGCCGGTGACCAGCGCGCCGAGCAGGCAGGTCAGCCCGAGATCCGCGGCGGGGGTGGAGACGAGCGCGAAGGACGCCCCGCCGCTCGCCGGCGGGCCGAGCCGGTCGAGTACGGCCCTCAGGTAGTGCACGATCGACCGGTGCGACACCGCGACGCCCTTCGGCGTGCCGGTGGAGCCCGAGGTGAAGATGACGTAGGCGAGCCGGTCCGCCTCGTCCGTCGTGCCCACCGCCCCCGTCCCGTCCGCCGATCCGGCCGGTTCCGCCGGCAGGGCTGGGCCGGGGGGCACGGGCGAATCCGGCGCGGGACCGTCGGCGGCGCCGTCGACGAGTACCACCGACAGCAGCCCGGCCCCGGCGGCGCCGCCGGGATCGTCGGCGAGCCTGGCCGCCAGCTCGGGCTGGGTGACCACGACCCGCCCGCGCACGGCGGCCAGCATGGCCCGCACCCGGGCCGTCGGATAGCCGGGATCCAGCGGCAGGTACGCCGCACCGGCCCGCAGCGCGCCGAGCAGCCCGACCACCAGGTCGGTACTCCGTTCGACCCAGACCGCCACCGGCTCGTCCGCGCCGACCCCGGCCGTCCGGAGCCGGCGGGCCAGCAGCTCCGCCCGGCGGTCCAACTCGGCGTAGCTCAGTACGCCGTCCGGCCCCACCACGGCGGGAGCCGCCGGGCGCTCCGCGATCCGCCGCTCGACCAGCGCGGTGAGGGTGGTCGCGTCGTCGGTCCAGGCCGGCTCGGGCCCGGTGAGCAGCGGTCCCGGCACCGGTGCCAGCGGAACTGCCGGCACCGGCCGGTCGAGGTCGGCGACCAGCCCGCCGAGCAGGGCGGTGAACCAGCCGACCAGGGCCCGCACCGTGCTCCGGTCGAAGAGCGCGCTGCGGTAGCCGAGCCAGCCGGGCAGCGGGCGCCCCGGCCCCGGGTCGACGACGTTGAGGCTCAGGTCGAGCTTTGCCGTCGGGGTGTCCAGCTCCACCGCCTCGGTGCGCAGGCCGGGCAGCCGGACCGCGCCGAGCGGGTCGTCGTAGACGTTCACCAGGGTCTGGAACAGCGGATGGGCGCCGGCCACCCGCTCCGGACGGACCTCGGTCAGCAGCTCCTCCAGCGACACGTCGGCGTGCTCGATGGCGTCCAGCACGGCCGTACGGGTCCGGGCCAGCAGCTCCCGTCCGGTCGGCTCGCCGGACAGCTCCGCCCGGACCGGCACCGTACGCACGAAGCACCCCACCACCGGCTCGGTCTCCGGATGCCGTCGACCGGCCGAGATCATGCCGACCGCGAGGTCGTCGGTGCCGGCGAGCCGGGCCAGCAGGGCCTGCCAGGCGGCGAGCAGCACCATGAACGGGGTGCTGCCGGTCTCGGCCGCGGCCCGGCGTACCCGGTCGGCGAACTCGGCGGGCAACTCGACCGGTACCCGGTCGCCGGCCGACTCGGCCACCGCCGGACGGGGCCGGTCGGCCGGCAGCGGGAGTACGGCCGGCAGCCCGGCGAGCCGCTCCCGCCACCAGTTCAGGGTGGCGGCGGACCGGGCCGGGTCGGCGCGTCGCCGTTCCCAGTCGAGCACGTCGGCGTACTGCAACGGTGCGGGTGGCACGGCCGCGGCGGCACCGGTCCGTACGGCGTAGCAGGCGGCCAGGTCGGTGACGATCAGGCGCAGCGACCAGGCGTCGACCGCGATGTGGTGGAAGGTGAGCGCGAGCAGGTGGTCGTCGTCGGCGAGCCGGTAGAGCACGGCACGGGTCGGCAGGTCCCGGTCCAGCGCGAACGGCTCGGCGCCGCACCGGGCCAACCGGTCCCGGACGACCGCCTCCGGGCACTCCTGCGTGGACAGGTCCACCACCTCGACCCGGAGTTCGCCCGCCGGCCGGGGTACGCAGACCGGCGCACCGCCGGAGGACTCGACGACGCTGCGCAGTACCGCGTGCCGGCCGACCAGGTCGACGACCGCCCCGCAGAGCGACTCCGGGTCGAGCGGGCCGCGCAGCCGCAACCCGGTCGGGACGTTGTAGGCCGGGCTCTCCGGCTCGTACTGGGCGGCGAACCACATCCCGGTCTGGCTGCCGGAAAGCGGCACCGGCGCGTCCGGGTCGGGCCGGCGCGGGATGGCGGGCGCGGACCCGGCCTGGCGGGCCCGGGCGAGCCGCTGCGCCAGCCGGCTCCGCAGCTCCTCGCCGCTACCGGCGGCCGCCCGGGCCTCCACCCCGGTCACCGCCGCCACCCCTCGGCCACCGGGCCGGCCCCGTTCGGCGACGGCGTCGCGGGTGCCGGCACGGCCCGGGACGGCGGCGCCGAACCGGGACCTCCGGCCAGTTCCGCCGGATGCGCTGGCGCCATCGGATGCGCCGGCTGCACCGGATGCGTCGGCTCCACCGGCTCCGACGGGTCGACGTCGGTCAGGTCGTCGAGGGCGGCCAGGTCGGCGAGGACCAGCTCCTCGACCCGGGCGGCGTAGTCGGCCAGCCGAGGGTGCTGGAACAGCAGCGGTACCGCGATGTCGCAGCCGAGCTGCTGGCGGAGCCGGCCGGTGAGCCGGGTGGCCGCGAGCGAGTGCCCGCCGACGGCGAAGAAGTCGTCGTCCCGACCCACCTCCGGGCGGTCCAGCACGACGGCCCAGAGTTCGGCGACGAACTTCTCCATCTCGGTGTGCGGGGGTGCCGGCGGGGCGGTCGGTCCGGCCGGGGCCGGCAGGGCGGCCCGGTCCACCTTGCCGGCCGTGGTCAGCGGCAGCCGGTCCAGTACGGTCCAGCGCGGCGGGACCATGTAGCCGGGCAGCCGGCTGCGGGCATGCCCGGCCACCGACTCCGGATCGAGGCCCGCGTCGCCGACCAGGTAGGCCGCGAGGTACGCGTCCGGCCCGCCCGGCTCGACGATCGTCACCGCCGCGTCGGCGACCGCCGGATGGCTCCGGAGCACGGTCTCGATCTCCTCCAGCTCGATCCGGTAACCGCGCAGCTTGACCTGGTTGTCCCGCCGGCCGAGGTAGTCGAGTACCCCGTCCGGTCGCCATCGGGCCAGGTCACCGGTGCGGTACCGGCGGCCGCCCGATGCGTACGGGTCGGTGTCGAAGACCGCCGCGCTCAGGTCCGGCCGGTTGCGGTAGCCCCTGGCCACCCCGGCGCCGCCGATCCACAGTTCCCCGACCACGCCGGGTGGGGCGAGCCGGCCCGCCCGGTCGAGCACGTAGAGTCGGGCGCCCCGGATCGGCCCGCCGATCGGCACCGGCCCGGCAATCCCGGGCGGGATCGGATGGCAGGTCACCAGGACGGTCGCCTCGGTCGGCCCGTACCCGTCGAAGAGCCGGCCGACCGCCTTGGTCAGCTCGTCGGCGAGGTCCGCGTCCAGCGGCTCCCCGCCGCTGATCACCCGGACCTCCGGGCCGCCGCGCCAGCCCGCCGCCAGCATCAGCCGCAGCGTCGACGGGGTGACCAGCATCGCCGTCACCCCGGTCGCCTCGACCCGGGCGGCCAGGGCCGGACCGTCGACGGCGGTGTCCCGGCCGACCACGACGGTCCGGGCCCCGACCACCAGGGCCAGCCACAGCTCGAAACAGGAGAGGTCGAAGGAGAGCGGGGCGACGGCCAGGAAGACGTCGGCCGGGCCGTACCCGGGATCGTCGCGCATCGCCGCGAGATAGCCGGCCAGGTTGCCGTGAGTGACCTCCACGCCCTTCGGCTTGCCGGTCGAGCCGGAGGTGTAGAGCACGTACGCCAGCGAGTCGGCGGCCGGCATCGGCGGCAGCGGGACCCCCGGGGCGGCCGGTACCGCGGTCACGTCGACCAGCCGGACGCCGGGCAGCCCGGCGACCACGGCGGTGGTGGCCGGGGTGACCAGGACGAGTCGTACCCCGCCCTCGGTGGCCTGGTGCCGGAGCCGGTCGACCGGCTGGTCCGGCTCCAGCGGCAGGTACGCGCCGCCGGCCCGGAGTACCCCGAGCAGCGTCGCCGGCAGCAGGTGGTCCCGGGGCAGGCAGACCCCGACCGGCGCGTCCGGCCCGGCACCGAGCGCGACCAGGTGCGCGGCGACCCGCTCGGCGTGCGCGGCGAGGCCGGCGTAGTCGAGGGTGCCCGCCGGGCCGACCACCGCGACCGCCTCCGGGGTGGCGGCCGCCTGCGCGAAGATCGCCGGCAGTACGGTCGGCGGGGTCGCCACGGACACCGGGCCACCGTCGCCGACCCGCAGCAGCCAGTTCCGTTCCGCGTCGTCGAGCAGCGGCAGTGTCGAGACCGGCCGGTCCGGCTCGGCGACCGCCGCGCCGAGCAGCCGGAGCAGCCGATCCGCCATCCGTTCCCCGTCGGCGGCCTCGAACCGGTCGGTGTCGTACTCGACGTGCAGTTCGGGGCCGTCCGCGCCGGCGTTGACGTAGACGGTCAGCTCGTTCTGCGCGGCGGCGGTGTCCAACTCGCCGAGCAGGCGTACCGTGCCGCCGTCCTCGGTCACCTCCATCGGCAGGTCCTCCGGTTGCACCGAGAGCACGACCGGGGTGAGCCCGGCACCGAGCGGGCGTACCACGCCGCTGAGCCGGGGCAGGTCCCCGACGGCCACGTCCCGATGCGCCAGCACCTGCGCGGTGTTCGCCGCCACCCGGGCGGCCAGGCCGGCGAAGGAGGGGTCGTCGGCACAGTCGACCCGGACCGGGAGCACGTCCATCAGCGCACCGATCAGCCGGTCCAGCCCGGGCCGGTCGCGGTTGGCGGCGGCGACGCCGAGCAGGGTGTCCGGCCGCCCGGTGAGCCCGTCCAGGAGCACGACCAGGGCGGCGGCCCACATCGCGTACGGGGTCAACCCGTCCCGCTCGCCCAGCGCCGCGATCCCGGCCCGCAGCCCGGCGCCGATCGGCCGGACCACCCGGCGCCCGGCGTGCCGGCTCGGTCCCGGTCGAGGCCTGCCCGGCAGGTCGTACGGCGGGGTGACACCGTCGAGTGTGGATTTCCAGAACTTTTCCACGGCCGGTCCGGCGCCTGATCGGGCCCGTTCGTCGGCGACCGCCACATCGGAGACCTGCACCGGCAGCGGCGGAAGTGCGGCAACGGGATCGGTGCCGGCCCGGACCGCCGCCAGGGTGACCGCCAGGTCCCGCATCAGCACACCGATCGACACGCCGTCGAAACCGGTGTGGTCGACCGCGAGCGCCAGTTCGGCCCGGTCCGGCCCGGTCCAGAGCACGCCTACCCGGATCATCGGCACGTCGCCGGCCAGCTCGAACGGCTGGGCCGCGAAGCCGGCGGCCAGCCGGCGCCGCTCGTCGTCCGGGCGCGGGTCGCCTCGGCGCCCCGGCGGCACCGAACCGGTGGGCCCGTCGCCCGTGGACGGATCGTCCGCCGCACCGGCTCTGCCGGTGGTGCCGTCCCGGTCCGTCAGCTCGGTCACCGGCACCGGGGCGGGCGGCGACACCACGGCGTACGGGCCGTCGGCGCCGTCGAGGATCCGGGTGCGCAGCGACTCGTGCCGGACCACCAGGGCGGCCAGCGCGGCGCGAAGCTGCTCCACGTCGGAGATCCCGCTGACCGCCAACCGGAGTCCCACGGTGGAGGCCCACGGCGTGCCGGTCACCTGGCGCAGCATCCAGAAGACCCGCTGCATGTCGGTGAGCGGATGCCTGTCGCGGTGCTCCCGGACCGGCACCGGCCGGGCCCGGTCCGGAGCCAGTTCCCGGGCCAGCGCGGCCACGGTCGGCGCGCCGAGGAACCGGCCGAGCGGCACCGCGACCCCGTGCTCGTCGGCGACCCGGGCCAGCAGCCGGGCGGCGGCCAGCGAGTGCCCGCCCAGCTCGGTGAAGCGGTCGTGCCGGCCGACCCGGGACACCCCCAGCAGCTCGGCCACCAACCGGGCCAGCCCGGCCTCGGTGTCGCCGTGCGGGGCGACGTACGCCTCGTCGTCGGCGCGGGCGAACTCGACCTCGGGCAGAGCGGTCCGGTCCACCTTGCCGGTCGGCCCCAGCGGCAGCCGGTCCAGCACCGCTATCCGGGACGGAACCATGAACCCGGGGAGCCGATCGCGCAGGTACGCCGTCAGTTCGGGCCCGGTCACCGGCGCGGACGGCTCGACGTAGCCCACCAGCCGGCGGGTCCCGTACGGGTCGACCGGGGCCAGCACCACCGCGGAGCGTACGTCGGGATGGCCGGCCAGCGCCGCCTGCACCTCGCCCGGCTCGACCCGGAACCCGCGTACCTTCACCTGGTCGTCCCGCCGGCCGACGAACGCGTACCGGCCGTCGCGGCGCCGGATCAGGTCGCCGGTCCGGTAGTGCCGCCGGCCGTCCCGCTCGACGTAGCGCTGAGCGGTCAGCTCGGGCCGGCGGAGGTAGCCGGTGCCGACCCCCGGGCCGGCGATCCACAGCTCCCCGGACTCGCCGTCGGCGACCGGGCGGCCGTCGTCGTCCCGGATCGACAGCACCGCCCCGGCGATCGGCCGGCCCAGGCAGGGGTCGCCGCCCGGCGGCACCTCGTCGGCGAGTACCGCGGTGGTGGTCTCGGTCGGCCCGTAGATGTTGACCACCCGGCGCAGCCCCGGGTTGGCGTATGCCCGGGCGCAGAGCGCCGAGGTGAGCACCTCGCCGCCGAAGGTGACGGTCCGGACCCCGGCCGGCAGCGCGCGGCCGAGCAGCACGGAGAGTGCGGACGGCGGCCCGCAGAGCATCGTCACCTCGTCCCGGGCCGGCAGGTCGGGCAGGGCGAAGACGGTCTCGGCCAGGATGACCGTGCCGCCGGTGACCAGCGGCGCGAAGATCTCCAGCACCGAGAAGTCGAAGCAGACCGAGGCGCCGGCCAGGCTGCCCCGCAACTCGTCCGGGCCGTACGCGGCGGCGGCCCAGCGCAGGAACGCCATGGTGTTGCGGTGGGCCAGCGGCACTCCCTTGGGCTGCCCGGTGGAGCCGGAGGTGTAGAGCAGGTACGCAAGGTCGTCGGATCCGCCCTCGACCCGGTGCCGGACCGGCTCGGCGGGCAGCTCGGCGACGTCGAGTACGCCGACGCCGGCCGACGCCGCCAGGGCGGTGCTCGACCCGTCGCAGACCACCAGGCGCAGCCGGGCGTCCTCGGTGATCAGCCGCAGCCGGTCGGCGGGATAGCCGGGATCGAGCGGCACGTACGCCGCGCCGGACTTGAGTACGCCCAGCAGCGCCGGGACCAGCCAGGCGGTTCGGGGCAGGCAGACGCCGACCAGGTCGCCCCGGCCGACACCCCGGGCGCGCAACGCCGAGGCGACCCGCTCGGCGCGGATGTCGAGATCGGTGTAACTGAACCGATCCCGGTCCACGACGAGGGCGGTCGCCGTGGGCGATCGCCCGACCTGTGCTTCGAACGCCTCGTGGATGAGTCCGGCGGGTGCCTGCTCGGCCCGGAGCGACAACGGCGTCCCCTTTCGTTCGCCAGCAACGGTTCACGTGTGCGGCGGTGACGGATGCCTCGCCGTGGCGGTGGCCACGCCGGCCGATCTTTACACAACCGGACCACCCCCGAGTGACCGTGCGACAACGCTGGGCAACCGGCAGCAAAGCGGGAAACTGCGGTGTTGCCGTACTGGAGACGGGTTATCGCCATTCATTCGGCTATTGGGCCCATGCGCGGCCTCAACGCGACCGCCGCCGACCTGCTCGACCTGCGTTCGCCCTGTCCGGTGCACCATTGCCTCGGCGTCTACAGTGGCCCGCCGTCTGCCGTCGTGCGGACCCGGGCCGCGGTCCGGTGGTCGGCCGGGCCGATGCCGACGGCGGGCAGGATCGCCTGGTCCACGATGGCCGCGAGCACCTCGTCGCCCGGCAGGTGGTCGTTGTCGGTGCTGTACTTGAGCACCAGCGCCTCGCCGATGTCCATCACCACCGGGGTGAGCAGCGCGGGATCGACCTCGCCCCGGGTGGCGTAGTGCCGCAGGACGGTGCTGGTGAAGGTGCCGCCCCGGGCGTCGAAGACCCGGGTGTACAACGCCGCCACCAGGTCCGGGTGGCGGTGTCGCTCCATGACGATCGCCACCACGGCGGTGGCGGCCGGGGTGGTCATCCAGGCGACGAGTTGGCGCAGTGCCCGGATCAGGTCGCCGCGCAGGTCGTCCGCGCCGGGGGACGGCACCTCCTGCGGGTGCGCCTCGTGCAGCGCGTCGAGCAGCAGTTCGCGCGGAGAGGACCAGCGCCGGTACAGCGAGGTCTTGGCGGTGGCGGCCTCCTTGGCGATGCCCTCCATGGTGAGCCCGCCGACGCCGACCTCGGCCACCTGGCGGAGCACCGCGGCGTGGATGGCCCGGACCAGCTCGTCGCCGCGCCGCCGGGTACGCCGCTCCGGCTCCGGGCCGGCTTCCTTCTCGCGCATGCTGCCTCTCCAGTAAGAAACGCTTGCGTATCTTATTTATCGCGGGTTAGATACACATCCGTAGCTAATCGTCGCAGTCGACCCGGCGATTCTGCCGTCCGCCGGCCGATCCCGGCCCGTCGCGACCTGCCCTGCCCACATTCCTGGACCAACGGGGGAACCATGTCCAGCCACTCCGGCCCCACCGACCTCGCCGCCCTACCCCGGACATCCGGGCCGCCGGCCGTCCGATCCCTCGCCCCCGACCTCGCCCGGGGGGCGATGCTGCTGCTCATCGCGCTGGCCCACGCCCACATGTACCTCTACGGCCACCAGACCCTGTTCCGGGGCTACCGCACCGACGGCGGCACCCTCGATCGGGTGGTCGCCGGGCTCCAGGTGCTGCTGGTGGACGGCCGGGCGCTGCCGATGTTCGCCGCGCTCTTCGGCTATGGCATGGTCCGGCTGGCCGACCGGCGCGCCGCGTCCGGCGCCGACTGGCCGGAGGTACGCGGCCTGCTCCGCCGACGCAGCCGCTGGCTGATCGTGTTCGGCTTCGTACACGCGCTGCTGCTCTTCTTCGGCGACATCCTCGCCACCTACGGACTGCTCGGGCTGGTGCTGGTCGGCATGCTCCGGGCCCGGGACCGTACTCTGCTCTGCGTCGCCGGGCTCTGGACACTGGTCTTCGTCGCGGTCTCCGTCGTGCCGCCGCTCGGGATCATCGAGAACGGTTCGACACCGCTGCCAACCGGTTACGACTCCCCGCTCGCCGCGCTCGGCCCCCGGGTCGGGACCTGGGCGGTACTCGCCCCGATGCTGGCGCTGGACGTGGTCACCCCGATGCTGCTCGGTATCTGGGCCGCCCGGCGCCGGCTGCTCGACGAGCCCGGCCGGCACCGGCGACTGCTGGCCCGGGTCGCGCTGGGCGGGATCGGACTCGCGGTGCTCGGCGGTACCCCGCTGGCGCTGATCGACGCGCGGATCTGGACGGGCTGGAGCGCCGCCAGCGCCGTGCCGGCGTACGTCCTGCACAGCCTGACCGGCATCGGCGCCGGCCTCGGCTACGCCGCGCTGGCCGGCCTGGTCGCGCACCGGCTCGGCACCGCACCGGGCCGCCGCGGTACCCCCGGCCCGGTGGTCACCGCGCTCGCCGCCTGCGGGCAGCGCTCGCTCACCTGCTACCTGCTCCAGTCGGTGGCGTTCGTGGCGCTCTTCTCGCCCTGGACCGGCGGGCTCGGCGGGCGGCTCGGTGACGCCGGTGCCTCGGCGGTGGCCCTCGGCGTCTGGCTCGGCACCGTGCTGCTCGCCGAGCTGATGCGCCGGGCGGGGTGGCGCGGCCCGGCCGAGGTGCTGCTCCGCCGGCTCAGTTACCGGCACACCCCGCTGGCCGCCGCCGGCCAGACCGGGCCGGCGACCGGACGGTAGCGCAGAGTTGGGCGAACCGGGCCGACTACTATCGTGATCTCAGCGGCCTGTCACTGGAGCGGGCGCTCGATGCCCCAGGTGTCGGGCTCCCGGGCGTCCAGCTCGTGGAGGCCCGACCGGATGATCGAGGAAGGGGCCCCGGTGGCGGCCATAGAACGTACTCTTGTCCTGCTCAAGCCCGACGCGGTCGCGCGGGGGCTGACCGGACGCCTGGTGCAGCGCTTCGAGGACGCCGGCCTGAAGATCGTCGGCATCAAGATGAAGCAGATGGACGCGGACTTCACCCGCCGGCACTACTTCGATCTGGAGGAGCGGTTCGGCAAGGACGTCTACGACGCCACCGCCACCTACATGCAGCAGGGACCGGTGGTGGCGCTGCTGCTGGAGGGGGTCGAGGCGGTGGCGAACGTCCGCCGCATGATCGGCCCGACCTTCCCGGGGCAGGCGGCGCCGGGCACCATCCGGGGCGACTTCGCGCACATGTCGAAGGCGTACGCCGAGGCGACCGGCAAGGCCATCGCCAACCTGGTGCACGCCTCCGGCAACGTCGACGAGGCGAAGTACGAGTCCGAGCTCTGGTTCGGCGCCGACGAGCAGTTCGACTACCCGGGCCTCGCCGAGCGGTACGTCTTCTGACAGAGATGATGTTTCTGAGCACCTCCCGCCGGGGTCTGACCCATCTTCTGACTGACGTCGGGTCCTGAACCGGATTTGTCGGTCTCGGTCGGGAGGTGCTCGTGCACGCATCGGACCGGCGTTGTGACTTCATAGGAGCCTGGCCAGAGGCGCCATCTCTGTCTTGTCCGCGTTGCCCGGCTGGTGCGTGCCGCCCTGCCCCGCGGTCACGAACGACAGGACGACGATGCCCTCCAGTACGCCCGACACCGCCGCGTTCGACATCGCCGGTGGCGTCGACACCCACCAGGACACCCACACCGCCGCCGTGATCGACCTCGTCGGCCGGGTGTTGGGCATCCGGCAGTTTCCCCGCCACGACGGCCGGATACACCGCCCTGCCGGCCTGGATGCGCGGCTTCGGCCAGCTGCTAGGCATCGGGGTCGAGGGGACCGCCGGCTACACGACGAGAACGTCAACGTGATCGAGGTCGACCGCCCAGACCGCAAGACCCGCCGGTTCCAGGGCAAGTCCGACCCGATCGACGCCATCGCCGCAGCCAAGGCAGCCCTGGCCGGCGAACGGACCGGCACCCCAAGCAACGCGACGGCCGGGTCGAAGCCCTACGTAACCTGCGAATCGCCCGGCGCAGCGCCGCCGACCGGCGCGCCGACACCCAACGACAGATCAGAACTCTGATCGTCACCGCCCCCGACGAGCTACGCGCCCCCGGGGCGGCCCGGCGGAGGGTGGTACAGGCCGCCGCCACCGGGCGGCGACCCGGACCGGTCCCGGAGTCACGACGGGGTCGGGACCCGTCCCGGGTGGCGGCTCAGCCGGCGGCGGCCGCCGACATCGCCCGGCGGCTGCGCATCGCGTGTTCGAGCACGGCGATCAGCACCTCCTTGCCGGACTCCCGGCTCCGGGCGTCGCAGAGCACGACCGGTACGCCCGGATCGAGGCTCAGCGCCCGGGTCACCTCCTGGAGCTGGTACTGCCGGGCGCCCTCGAAGCAGTTGACCGCCACGATGAACGGCGTGCCGTGCTTCTCGAAGTAGTCGACCGACGGAAAGCAGTCGGCGAGCCGGCGGGTGTCGGCGAGCACCACCGCGCCGAGCGCGCCGAACGCCAGCTCGTCCCAGACGAACCAGAACCGGTCCTGCCCCGGTGTGCCGAAGAGATAGAGCACCAGTTCGTCGTTGATGCTGATCCGGCCGAAGTCCATCGCCACCGTGGTGGTGGTCTTGGCCTCCACCCCGGCGAGGTCGTCGACACTGACGCCCTCCTCGGTGAGGAGTTCCTCCGTCCGGAGCGGACGGGTCTCGCTGACGGCACCGACCAGGGTGGTCTTGCCGACGCCGAAGCCTCCCGCGATCAGGACCTTGACGCCGGTCGGCATCAGTTCGCCGGGCGTCGGAGTCTGGTCGGCACCGTCAGAGTGCGCGTAGCCCATTTATCACCTGTTCAAAAATGCTGTAGTCGGTCAGGACCGGTGCCGGCTGTGGCTCGAACACCCGGACGAGCTGTCGTTCGAGCAGATCGCCGAGCAGTACTCGGATGGTGCCGAGCGGCAGGTCCAGGTGCGCCGCGACCTCGGCGACCGAGAGCCGCCGCCGGCAGAGCGCGACGATCGCCAGGTGCTCCGGCCCGAGCCCGATGTCCTGGGAGGAGGCCCTGCGCACCGTGCTCACCTGTGAGATCAGGTCGAACTTACCGGTCACCGGCCGGGCTCGACCCCGGGTCACCGCATAGGGCCGGACCACCGGGCCGGCGTGCTCGTCGACCCAGTGGATTTCCGGAGGCTCCTCGTACTCGGTCATGGCCGGGAAATCACTGCCGTTGGACCGGCGCGTCGGGTGCCCGGCTGCTCGACGCGAGGTACTTGCCGGCCCGGGTCACCAGCATCGCCATCTCGTACGCGATCAGACCGACGTCCGCGTCCTCGGACGCGAGTACGGCCAGACAGGCGCCGTGCCCGGCTGCGGTGACGAAGAGGAACGCCGAGCGCATCTCGATGATGGTCTGCTGCACGGGCCCGCCGCCGAACCGCTTGCCGGCACCCCGGGCCAGGCTCTGCACGCCCGAGGCCACCGCGGCCAGGTGCTCCGCGTCGTCCCGGTCCAGCTCCCGCGACGAGGCCATGAGCAGCCCGTCGACGGAGAGCAGGACGGCGTGCTGGGTCTGTTTCACCCGACTGACCAGGTCATCCAGCAACCAGGTCAGGTCGAGGTTCGAGGCTGTCTTCTGCACGGGTTCGTCCCTCTCTACCGGTGATATCGCCATCTCGGACACGGTGCGCGGTCAGTCCTCGGGCGAAGCCGACCCGGTCCCGTCGTCGCGCGGGCGCGCGGCGTCGGACCGTCCGCGCCGGGTGCCCGATTGATAGGAACTCATCATCCGGCGGATCTGTTCAGGAGTACGGGGAGCGTGGTCCTCCGCCGGCTCCGGTTCGGTCCGGTCGTCACCGTCACGCAGCGGCGGGGCGAGGTTCGCCTGCCGGACCCGGACCGGCAGCCCGGACGGGGTCAGCGAGGCCGATCCGCTCGCCGGACCCTGCCCGGCCTCCGGCGAGGCAGAGCCCGCCGGCCGGGACGGTCCGGTCCCGGCCGCCGGTGCGGCGCCCGCACCAGGCCGGGCATCCGGCGACGCCACTTCGGACGGCCCGGTCGCCTGCCCCGGGGACCGGGAGACAAGTCCGGACCGCGCCGTCGGCTCCGCCGATCCCGAGAGGGCCGTCGGCCCGCCAGATTTCGGGATCGCCGTCGGCTCCGCCGATCCTGGGACGGCCGTCGGCTCCGCCGATCCCGGGAGCGCCGTCGACCCGGCCGACCCGGGAAACGCCCTGGCGTCCGGCTCCGCCGTGCCACCCTCCGGCCGGGTCGGGGCACGGTCGGGCCGGAGGGCCGGAAGCTCCGACACCCGCGGTGCGAGGCCCGGGGCCGGTGGCGCCAGGTCGGGCTTCGGCGGTGCGCCCGCCGGCCGCCCCGGAGTGTCGAGCGGGCTCCCGGCCACGGGCCACTCGACAGCCCGGCGCGACTGCTGGGCCGGATCCGGCTCCAGGCGCCGGCCCGGGCGCTGTCCCGGCTCCGGTCCGGGCGGGAGTACCGACTCCCGCTCCGCCAGGCGACCGATCTCCCGCCCCGGCGGTCGCCGTACGCTGCCGCCGATCGCGCTCGCCGCGAGCCGCTCGACCGGCATCGAGCCGGTGCTCGGCTCGCCCTCGGCGCTCCGGTCGGTGATCAGGTTCAGCGGGAGGAGTACCACCGCCGTGGTGCCGCCGTACGGCGACTCCTTGAGCCGGACCCGTACGCCGTGCCGCTCGGTGAGCCGGCTGACGACGTACAGGCCGAGTCGGGCGGCGCCGCCGGTGAGGGTGAACTCGTGCTGGGTGGCGATCCGCTCGTTGGCGGCGACCCGATCCTCGTTGCTCATGCCGAGCCCGCGGTCTTCGATCTCCACGGCGTAGCCGTTGGCGACCAGTTGACCGCTGACCTGCACCCCGGTGTGCGGGGGAGAGAAGGAGAGCGCGTTCTCGACCAGTTCCGCGAGCAGGTGGATAACGTCGCCGACCGCCCGGCCGGCGAGGTCCACCGCGCCGACCGGCAGCACGGTGACCCGGGCGTAGTCCTCGACCTCGGCCACCGCGCCCCGCAGTACGTCGATCATCGGGACGTTCCGCCGCCAGGCCCGGCCCGGGGTCGAACCGGAGAGCACGATCAGGTTCTCCGCGTTGCGCCGCATCCGGGTGGCGAGGTGGTCCACCCGGAACAGGTCCTCCAACTCCTCCGGGTCGTTCTCCCGGCGCTCCATCGCGTCCAGCAGGGTGAGCTGCCGGTGGATCAGCGCCTGGGTACGCCGGGCCAGGCTGAGGAAGATGTCCCGTACGCTGCGACGCAGCTCGGCCTGCTCGACCGCGGTCCGTACGGCGGTCTCCTGGGCGACGTTGAACGCCTGGGCCACCTGCCCGATCTCGTCCGGGCCGGCCTCCAGCGGCGGTGCCTCCGCGCGCACGTCGACCGTTTCGCCCCGGCCGAGCCGGCCGACCAGGTCGGGCAGCCGCTCGTGGGCGAGCTTGAGGGCCGCCTCGCGGAGCCGTTCGAGCTGGCGGACGATCGACCGTGCGGTGTTCACCGAGATGACGACGGCGACCAGGCCGAGGATGGCCATGATCAGCATCCGTACGAGGGTCCCGACGGCGCCGGGCGTGGCGGCCTTGACCACCTCGTCGCCGCCGGCGATCTGCAACCGGAGCAGCTCCTGCAACCCGGGGTCGATGGTGCCGCGCCACTCGTCCGCCGGAACCGCCGGGCGGCCGTTCGGCCGTCCGTTGAGGACGATCCGGTCCTCGGCCGCGCGCAGCCGGGCGAGCGGTCCCTGCCGGAGCGCCTGGCGGTAGCGGGCCTGGTCGGCCCGGGGCAGCTCGGCCATCGCCTCGTCCGCGATCAGCCGCTCGGTGCCGATCAACTGGATCACCCGGGCGTACTCGGTCGGGCTGATCCGGTTGGCGGCGTACGCCCCGGTCAGCAGCGCGTCGGCCTGGGAGGCCAGCTCCCGCGCCTTGGTGAACCGGATGAGGTTCTCGACCCGGCCGTCGATGTCGCCGGCGTCGAGGTTGCCGAGCGAGCCGTACATCCGGAAGACCGTGTCGATCGCCTCGGTGAACGCCTGCGCGGCGGCCAGCCGGTCGATGCGGCGGGCGTCGATCGCCTCCCGGACGGCGGCCAGCCCGTCGAGCTTGGCCAGTGCCTCGTCGACCCGTTGCTCCAGCTCCGGCCGCGCCGCCAGCTTCGTGAACCAGGCCTGCGTCTCGGCACGGAAGATCGCCACGTCCGCGCGTACCATGCGGCGCTCGGTCTCCAGCGGCTCCCGGTCCGGTGCCTCCGGTGCACCGAGGTAGCCCAGCGAGAGCCGCCGCTCGTTCTGCAGGTTCAGGACCAGCGGTTCGCTCGGGGCGTACATCTGGGCCTCGAGAGTCTGCACCCAGATCAGGTTCAACCCGTCGCGGAGGGTGACCCATGCGCCGAACGCCCAGAGCGCGGTCAGGGTGACCAGCAGGGCGACAACTTTGGTACGCAGGCGCGAAGCGCGAAAGCCCATTACACCGTCCCGTGCCGGTCGAAGGCCGAATGATCGACTACTCGCCATGCTCTTGCGTCGCGGGCGCGCTGGGTCGCATCCACGATCTTTGAGTACCCGGCGCACGCTAGCAGCGCCCGGTGTGATGCCTCAACCCCCGGTTTGAACGAAGATCACCTTTTTGGCCCTTACCGGGTGGTTGGCCTGCTGATCAAAGACTGACGGTGGCTCTGCCCGTCCGGATGTGTCCACTCTGGCCGGTCGCGCTGCCGAGATCGCCCCCGGCCCGCTCGGGGCCGGCTTCCATTGATAATCTTCGTTGAGATTGGGTTGACCGGACGGGGCCTGTCGGGGCCGGAGGTTGATCGGGAGGCGGGTGCATGCTCGACCAGCGGCTGCATCACCATCTGGTGACCTGGCTGGGCCAGTGGCCGGCCGGCGGATCGCTGGACGTGGTCGGCTCCGAGCGCCGGATCCAACCGGGCTGGGACGGTGAGCCGCACCCGGTGGTCGGAGTCGGCAGCCCGCTCGGGGCCGTACTCTCGGTGCCGCCGGCCCGGGCCGGCGCCGTGCGCGCGCTCGGAGCCCGGCCGATCGCGGCGCTGCTGGCCGAGTTGCCCGCCGTGGTGGGCCTGCCCGGCTGGGTGGGCTACCGGGCGGTGTTCCGCTACACGCTCGCGCCGGCGCCGTTGCCGGACCGTGGTGAGTGGGTCGACGCCGCGGATCCGGTGGTGCCGCTGTGGCTGCGGCCGTTCGGCGGCGAGGTGCTTGTGGTGCGGGACTCCGACGGCGGCTACCTCGCCGGAGTGGGCATCAAGCGGCACGACGGCTACGGGCGGGAGATCGCCGTCGGCACCGAGCCGGCGGGCCGGGGCCGGGGCTTGGCCCGCCGGCTGGTGGCACAGGCGGCCCGGCGGGTGCTGGACGAGGGCGCGGTGCCGACGTACCTGCACGATCCGGGCAACCTAGCCTCGGCCCGGGTCGCCGAGGCCGCCGGGTTCGACCACCGTGGCTGGTCCGCCTACGGACTGGAGAGGGCGGCCCGGCCGACGGCCCCGTGACCGGGAACTGTCCGACGAGGACGGTGGGTCTCAGCCGCAGACCTGGCCCACCCCGACCCCACCGGTGGGTCTCAGCCGCAGACCTTGCCCACCCCGACCCCACCGGAGACCATGCCCGGCAGGCTGGCCGGCGGATCCACGGTGTACGGATAGAACCCGCGCGGCTCGGCCACGGTGCCGGCGGTCTGCGGGGTACCCGAGTTGACGTAGACGTTGTTGCGCTCCACCACCCGGCCGGGGCCGCTCTTGTCGTATCCGACGTAGATCGGGTGCGCCACGTTCTCGAAGTAGTTGCCCTCGACCATCAGGCCGGCGTCCTCTGTGGAGGCGATGCCGTAGAGCGCGTTGTTCCGGTAGTAGTTGTTGAACACGTGTACCGGGTCGGCGAACCGCACCCGGGGATGCCGCTGATCCGTACCGTCGAAGAAGTTGTGGTGGTACGTCACCCGCAACTTCCCGACGTCGGCGGTGTACGTGTCTGAGTGGCCGACCAGCGACGACTTGCTGTGGTTGTGGAACCTGTTCCAGGAGACCGTCACGTAGTCCGACTCCCGTTTGATGTCGAGCAGGCCGTCGTAGCCGTCGGAGAGGTCGTTGTGGTCGATCCAGACGTGGTGGGCCTTGTTGGTGACGCTGATCGAGTCGTCCTCGGCGCCGGTGAACCGGATGTTCCGGATGATCACGTTGTTGCCGGGCCGGGTGGTGGAGCCCATCTGGAGGCCGCCACCGGTGATCTCGGCGGTGCTGCCGACACCCAGGATGCTCTTGTTCGCCACCACGGTCACCATGTCGTCGAGCGGGATCCGGCCGGAGATCCGGATGATGTACGGCCCGGGTCGCCCGGCGTAGTCCTCCAGCGCGGCGGCGGTGCTCACGGTCACCGTCGGTCCGCCCGCGCCACCGGTGGTGCCGCTGAAGCCGAGGGCGTTGACCGAGGCGAACCCGATCGGGGCGTCCGTACACAGGATCGTCGCGTTGCCCGCCGGAGCGGTCCGGTCCAACAGCCCGGCCTGGGCCGGGCCGGCGGCGCCGGGCGAGGTCAGCGCGAGTACCCCGACCAGCCCGGCGGCGAGCCTGGACCGGTGCCGGGTGTCCGGACTCCGCCGGGTGGCGGGGTGGGACGGGATGGTGGGGGGCCGATGGGCGGTCCGTACGGAGGCGGCTCCGGGGCGCGGGCCGCCGAGGCGTCGAGGTGTCATCTGCGATCTCGGTTTCTCGGTACGCGTCGCCGCCCGGGCGACACGGGCGTGGTGGAGACGGGTGGGGGAGTGCGCGGTGCGCTCGGGGTGGTGCCTCCGCCCGGGTGGCCGGTACGGAACGGACGGAGGCGGGAAAGCGCTTTCCTGGAACTTACGGTAAGCGTCCCACCGACGTTCGTCAATGAAGCCCGGCCTCGGTCAGCGCCCGGGGAGCCTGGATCGCCGTCATCCGCGGACCGTGGACCCGCGCCGGGTCCACGGTCCGCGTCCTCTCCCAGGCCGAGGTCCAGTGGTGACGCCGCTCGCGGTGTCGGTAACGCTACGTATTCGCTCCGATCGCGACAAGCCTTCGGTGGCCTCGTCCGAACTGTCCGTTCGGCGGATTTGACCTGGTATGGATCAAGATATGGCGCTCAGGGTGGCCGACGGCGATCGCCGACCCGGCCCCCGCCCGGCTCCGGCTCGGTCCGGGCTCGGCTCCGGCTCGGTCCGGGCTCGGCTCCGGCTCGGTCCGGGCTCGGCTCCGGCTCGGTCCGGGCTCGGCTCCGGCTCGGTCCGGGCTCGGCTCCGGCTCGGTCCGGGCTCGGCTCCGGGCTCGGCTCCGGGCTCGGCTCGGTCCCGGCTCGGCTCCGGCCCGGCTCAGTCCGGTCCGGGCTCGGCCCAGTCCGGTCCCGGCTCGGCTCCGGCCCGGCTCAGTCCGGTCCGGGCTCGGCCCAGTCCGGTCCCGGCTCGGCTGCGTCGCGGCTCAGTCCGGTCCGGGCTCGGCCCAGTCCGGTCCCGGCTCGGCTGCGTCGCGGAATTATCGCGGGGGCGTGCACGATCAGCCGGGAACCCGGCAGGACGGGCCACACCGGTTGACCGGACCGGTCCAGCCGTGGCGTCGCAGTGTGGAGGCGATCTGGACAGCCGTCTCGCACGGACGCTCGATCACGTCCGCGCTGCCGTAGCGGAGCACGTTCAACCCGTCGACGATCGCCGCGTTGTCGCGCCGCCGGTCCCGCGCTCGCGACGCCTCGGGGTGCGCGGCGCAGCCGTCCAGCTCCACCACCGTCGCGTGGTCGGCGTACCGCACGTCGTCGTACCAGCGACCGCCCCGACGGGTGCGGGCCTGTTGCCGTACTCCCCGGGGAAGCCCGTGCGGCCGTTCCACCTTGCGCAGGTAGCGCAGTTCGAGCCAGGAGTGGCAGCCCGTCGCCACGTCGGCGAGCGCGGTCAGCAGTTCGGGGCGCCACCGCATCCGGCGCCGCGACCGCAGTGCCCGACCGATCCGGTCGGACGTGGTCAGCCGCTGCGCACAGGCCCGAGTCAGCCAGCCCAGCGCCTGGTCGAGGTCACGGGCCGCGTGGGCGAGATCCAGTACCGTCTCCTCCACCCGGGTCTGCGGCGGCAGTCGGCTCGGGTGCCGCGCCCCGGCCGTACGTCTCGACCGGTGCACCACCACTCCGGCAACCGGTCGGAGTCGCCGGCCGTGCGGGATGGTGACATGCACGGCCGGCACCGGTGTGTCGACTAGCCCGACCAGTTCGCCGGCCGATGAATGACTGAGCATCGCCCCGTCACCGGCGTAGAGAAGTGCCGCCCAGAGCACTGCCGGCCGGGGGAGCGGTCCGGTGAACGTGGCGAAGACCCCCAGGTGCAGACGCCGCCACCGACCGCTGGTGATCCGCCACCGGATCGCTTCCGCGCTGAGGCCGGCTGCCCGGCACTGCGCGAAGCTCAGGATCCCCGCCTGGCGGTTGCCGACCTGGCGGAGCGGATGACCAGCGGGCAGATCGAGCGAACGATCGTCGGACATCCCGGCAGCCTGCCGCCCCCGAGAAGCCCTCGGCTCCCCCATACCCCACCTGTGCACAACCGCACCACCTGTGGACAACCCGTTCAAGCGGCATTGGGGAAACCCGGTGGGGTTATCACCCCGATGAGACTCCCCAAAACTCAAGAGGGGCCGGTCCCGCGAGGCGGCTAGGGGGTTAGGTGGAGGGCTTGGGCGGCGGCGCGGCCGTTGGCGTGGCTGGCGCCGTACGTGGTGACGAAGGCGCGTACGCCCGCGGGGCGCCAGCCGGAGGGCCAGCCCATCTCGACCACGGTCACCGGATGGCTGCCGGCCAGCGTCTCGACCAGTTCGGGCCCACCCGGCAGGCGGTGCAGGTGCCGGCCGACCAGCACGATCGGCCGCCCGGCGGCACGCTCCCGGAGCGTCTCCGCGTCGGTCTCGGCGGCGACGACCCGGAGCTGTTCGGTGCCGTTCAGGTGTGGCCCGAGCCCCCACGGCACCCGCCCCTCGGCGATCGTGGAGGCGCTGAAGAGCTGTACCACCAGCGGTGCGGTGAGCCCGTCGAGGCTGCCCTCGACCCGGACGGCGCGCCGCGCGGCGGCGTACCCGAGGTCGGTTCCGGTGGCCCGGACCGGCGCGGCGGCCCGGGTCCACGCGGCGAGCGCGGCGGTCCGTTCGGCGGCCTGCTCGACCCGGGCACGGTCGAGCCGGCCGTCGCGCAGCGCGGCGACGATCTCGGCGACCACCAGCTCGACCAGCTCGGCGTCGACCTGCGCGCCGATGCAGAGCAGATCCGCACCGGCGGCCAGCGCCCGGACGGCGCCCGGCCCGACGCCGCCGGCGGCCACCGCCGCACCCTTCATCTCCAGCGCGTCGGTCAGCACCACTCCGGTGAAGCCGTATTCGCCCCGGAGCAGGTCGCCCAGGACGGCGGAGCTGAACGTGGCCGGGGCGTCGCCGGTGAGCGCGGGTACCCGGATGTGCGCGGTCATGATCGCCCTGGCGCCCGCGTCGATCACCGCCGCGAAGGGCGGCAGGTCGCGGGCCCGGAGCAGCTCCACCGGTACGTCCACGGTAGGCAGTTCGAGGTGGGAGTCGGCGACCGTGGCGCCGTGCCCGGGGAAGTGCTTGGCGCAGGCGGCCACCCCGGCGGACTGCAACCCGGTGACCGCGGCGGCGGCGTGCATGGCGACCCGGGCCGGGTTGGCCCCGAACGCCCGGGTGCCGATGATCGGGTTGTCGTCGGCGGTGTTGACGTCGACGGTCGGCGCGAGGTTGAGGTTGATCCCGACCGCCACCAGGTCGTTGCCGATCGCGTGGTAGACCCGCTCGGTCAGCCCGACGTCGTGCACCGCGCCGAGCGCGGCGTTGCCCGGGTACGGGCTGCCGGTCGCGTGCGCCAGCCGGGTGACGTCGCCGCCCTCCTCGTCGATCGCGATCAGTACGTCCGGGCGGGCCTCCCGCAGCGCGGCGCTGGCGGCGGCGACCTGGTCGGGGTGCTCGATGTTCCGGCCGAACAGGGTGTGCCCGGCCAGCCCCTCGGTGAGCAGGTCGAGCGCCCAGCCGGGCGGGCTGGTGCCGGGGAAGGCGGCGAGCAGCGTACCCAGCGCCAGCCGGCGGATTCCTGGATCGGTCGTCGGCACGTTCCTCCCCCTTCGGCCCTTTTCCCGGCTCCGAGTGTCGCACCGGGGTGGACCGTCTCGCGGCCAAGCGCTACCGGATCGGCTTAACACTCCGGCCGCACCGGACCATTACGCTACGGCTACTCCCACGAAGGTTAGCCTAGCTATTAGGAAAGCTTCTTAAACAAGAGGGACAATGCATGGCGAGCACCCGGCTACCTGGTACACCCCGCCTGCTCCGCGCGCTCAACGACCGGGCGGCGCTGGAGCTGCTGCTCGCGCGGGGGCCGCTCACCCGCGCGCAGTTGGGTGAGCTGACCGGGTTGTCCAAGGTCACCGCGTCCCAACTCGTGGAACGCCTGGAGGAGCGCGGACTGGTCAGCCGGGTCGGCGAGCAGGCCGGCGGGCGCGGCCCGAACGCGCAGCTCTACGCCGTACGGCCGGGCACCGCGCACGTGGTCGGGGTCGACGTGGAACAGGACCGGGTGGTGGCGGCCTGCGCCGACATCACCGGCGAGGTGATCGGTCGGGTCGAGCAGTCCACCCGGGACACCGACGACCCGGTGGGCGTGGTGCACAACGCGGTGGTGCAGGCGGCGAGCGACGCCGGAGCCCAGTTGTCGACCGTACGCCGGGTGGTGCTCGGCACGCCCGGCCTGGTCGACCCGGCCACCGGGGACATCACCTTCGCGTTCAACCTGCCCCGCTGGCACCGGGGCCTGCTCGCCGCGCTCCGCGAGGACCTGGACACCCCGGTGGTCTTCGAGAACGACGTCAACCTGGCCGCGGTCGCCGAGGCGGAGTCCGGTGCGGCGCGCGGGGTGGACGACTTCGTGCTGGTCTGGCTCGGTGTCGGCGTCGGCCTGGCCATCGTGCTGAACGGCCGGCTGCACCACGGCAGCACCGGCGCGGCCGGCGAGATCGGCTACCTGCCGGTGCCCGGCGCGCCCATCCCCCGGGACGCCTCCCGGCGGGCGAAGCCGGCGTTCGGCCAGCTCGCCGGCTCCGACGCGGTCCGCGCGGTGGCCCGCGAGCACGGCTTCCGGGCCGGCTCGGCGGCGGACGCGATCCGGGCCGCCATCGCGGCCGGCACCGAGGGCGGGCCGGTGCTCGACGAGGTCGCCCGGCGCTTGGCGCTCGGGGTGGCCAGCAGTTGCGTGGTGCTCGACCCGCCGCTGGTGGTGCTGGCCGGCGAGGTCGGCCAGGCCGGCGGCACCGCTCTGGCCGAGCGGGTGCAGCACGAGGTCGCGGCGATCACCCTGGTCACGCCCCGGGTGGTGCCGACCGAGCTGACCGACGAGCCGGTGTTGCGCGGTGCCCTCCGGGTGGCGCTCGACGCCGTCCGCGACGAGGTGTTCGGCTCCACGCTCGGCTGACCCGCCGTGCCCGAGGGTGTCGGCCCGGGGCATCCGTCGCCTGGTCATGTAGATATTTTTCATTACCCGTGGGTTGAGTGCAAGGTCTCGACATAGACAGATGTGAGGCTATACGGTACGGCCACCCGGCGTCCCGATTTCCGGGACGTCCCTGCTCCGGGGAGGAGTGACGGTGACCGAACGGAACCCCCAGTCGCGTGCGAGCCACCTGCTCGGCGCCACCCTGATCGCGTCCCTCACCATCGGCCTCACCGGTCAGCCAGCGCTGGCCGGACCATCCACTCCGGTCGACCTGCCGGCGGCACCCGCCCCGGCCACGGCGACCGGACCGCTGGCCGCCGCCTTCGACGCGGCGGCGTCCAGGTACGACGTGCCCCGTGACCTGCTCGTGGCGCTCGGTTACGCCGAGACGCACCTCGACGGGCACGCCGGGGCACCCAGCGCCTCCGGCGGGTACGGCGTCATGCACCTGACCAGCAACCCGAAGCTGCACACCCTGGACGAGGCGGTCGCGCTGACCGGCCTGGGCCGGGAGACCCTGCGCACCGACTCCACCGCCAACGTCACCGGTGCGGCGGCGGTGCTGCGGTCGTACGCCGACGCCGCCGGGCTCACCGCCGGGCAGCGCCGCGACGTGAACCGCTGGTACGGCCAGGTCGTCCGGTACGGCGGCGCCAGCACCCCGGCCGTCGCCCGGCTCTACGCCGACACCGTCTACGAGCTGCTCGGCACCGGCATCGACGTCACCACCACCGGTGGGCCGGTACGGGTGCCCGCCCGCAAGGCCGCCCCGGACCGGGGAGCCCTGCGCGACGTGGCCCCGCTCGGCAGTCCCGGCGGGATGGGCATCATGAGCACCGACTACGGGCCGGCGGCCTGGGCACCGGCGCACTCGGCCAACTTCACCGTCTCGAACCGCGAGTCGACGTACCCGATCAACTACGTGGTGATCCACGTGACCCAGGGCTCGTACGCCGGCTCGATCAGCTGGTTCCAGAACCCGGCCGCGCAGGTCAGCGCCCACTACACGATCCGCTCCTCGGACGGCGCGGTGACCCAGTCGGTGCGGGAGAAGGACGTCGCCTGGCACGCCGGCAACTGGACCTACAACACCCAGTCGATCGGCATCGAGCACGAGGGCTACGTCACCCAGCCCTCCTGGTTCACCGACGCGATGTACCGCTCCTCGGCCGCGCTGACCCGGCACCTCTGCGACCGGTACGGCATCCCGAAGGACCGGTCCCGGATCATCGGGCACAACCAGGTCCCGGGCGCCACCCACACCGACCCGGGGCCGCACTGGAACTGGACCTACTACATGCAGCTCGTCACCGGCTCGACCCCGCCGCCCGGCGGCTGGTCGCAGACGGTGGACAACTCCACCGCCGGCCGGTTCACCGCCAGCGCCAACTGGGGTATCTCGGCGTACTCGTCCCAGAAGCAGGGCGCGGACTACCGGTTCGTCGACCCGGTCGAGTCGAGCGACCCGGCCTGGTACAAGGTGGCCGTCCCGGAGACCGGCAGCTACCGGGTGGACGCCTGGTATCCGGCCGACTCCGGCTACAACAGCTCGGCGCCGTACATCATCGTCACCACCACCGGCAACCAGACCGTATATGTCGACCAGCGCTCCGGCGGTGGTGCGTGGCGGACCCTGGGCACCTTCACGCTGGCCGCCGGTGACGCGGACAAGGTGGCGGTGAGCCGGTGGACCGGCGGCACCGGACTGGTCATCGCGGACGCCATCCGGGTCACCCGGGTCTGACGCCAGAGGGCTGGGCAGGGGCCGCGACCGGGGCCGCCGCCCAGCCGTCCGGACCGGTCAGGCTGTCCGGACCGGTCAGGCTGTCCCGACCGGTCAGGCCAGGTCGCGGCGGCGGAAGGCGGCGAACGCGCCGCCGAGGGCCAGCAGCGTCAGCCCGAGCAGCACGACGAGCCCGGCGGGCCAGAGAATCGAGTACGACCGGTCGCAGTAGCCCGACCCGGGCACCGGGGCGCAGTCGCCGGCCAGTGCCCAGAGCCGGATCTCGCCACCGACCCAGGCGATCACGTAACTGCTCAGCATCAGCCGGTCCGGTCGGGCGACGTCGATGATGCCCATCACGATCCGGCCGCCCACCTCCCACAGCACGCCGTACCCGGCCGCCACGCCGAGCGCCGCCGAGGTGTGCCGACCCAGCGTGGCCGTCGCGAAACCCAGCGCGGTGACCATCAGCACCAGCAACAGGCCCCGGGTGACGGCGCCGGCCAGGTCGGTCCAGAACGCACTGCCCGGACTGCCGGGCAGGCCGCGTACCTCCGCGATGAGCCGGAACGCGCCGAGGTAGGCCGCCGAGGCGACCACCGACAGCCCCAGTACGCCGCCGAGCAGGGTGCCGAGCTTGGTGCCGAGTACGACCATCCGCTGTGGACGCCACAGCAGCAGGTTGGTCATTCCGCCGGAGGTGAGGTCCGCGCCGATGTAGGAGGCGCCGACCAGGAAGCCGAAGAGGCAGAGGAAGGCGATCAGGAAGTACGTCAGGTCGAGGATCTGCCGGTCGAAGACGAAGACCCCGGTCAGGAAGTCGGACGCGTCGATCCGGTCCGGATGGATGTCCGCGCAGTCGCCCTGGTACCGCACCTCCCGGTCGGGTACGCCGGCCCGTTCGGCCCGCAGGCACTCGGCGTACCACAGCCGCGCGTCCGCCCGCTGCTGCTCGGCCCGGGCCTCGGCCACCCTGATCTCCACTGCGGTGGGCTGGTGCGAGCCGGCCAGCGTGGTGGCGACGGTGACCCCGAACGCGGTGACCAGCAGCACCAGCATGAGCTGTACGAAGCGACGTGCGGCGAGCCGGCCGATCTCGGCGCGTACCAGGTTCACGGCTCTGCCCTCTTGGCGTCGGTGCTGACAGTGATCTCGATCGGCGCGTCCGCCGGGCCGTCCGGCAGCACCGACTCGTCGACCTGGCGCGGGACCCCGGGACGGGGCCGGGTGCCGGTGAGTTCCAGGAAGACGCTCTCCAGGTCCGGGGTGAGCGGGGTCAGTTCGCGCAGCCAGACGCCCTGCTCGCCGAGGACCCGGCTGATCCGGGCCGGATCGTCGACCTCGGACACCACCAGATGGTCGGGGTGTACCGCCACCGGCAGCCCGGCCGCCCGGACGAGTTCGACCGCCCGGGACTGGTCGTCGGTGACCCGGATCCGGAACTCGCGGTGGTCGAAGCCGGCCAGCACCGCCTCGACGGGACCGGCGGCCACCCGGCGGCCCCGGGAGATAATTGTCACGTGGTCGCAGATCTGCTGGATCTCGCCCAGGATGTGGCTGGAGACCAGCACGGTGACCCCGGCGGCGGAGAGCCCGCGCATCAGGTCCCGCATCTCGCGGATGCCCGCCGGGTCCAGCCCGTTGGCCGGCTCGTCCAGGATCAGCAGCTCCGGCTCCTTGAGCAGGGCGGAGGCGACTGCCAGCCGCTGCTTCATGCCCAGCGAGTACGCCTTCACCCGCTCGTCGGCCCGGTCCCGCAGCCCGACCTGCTCCAGCACCTCGTCGACCCGGGTCTGCGGCACACCGCCCGCGACGGCGAGCAGCCGCAGGGTGCGCCGGCCACTGAAGTTGCCGAAGAACTGCGGGCTCTCCACGATGGCCCCGAACCGGCCGACCACGGCGGGCAGCCGGTGCGGCGCCGGCTCGCCGAACAGGGCCATCCGGCCGCCGTCCGCGCGGACCAGGCCGAGCAGCGTACGCAGCGTGGTCGTCTTGCCGGACCCGTTCGGGCCGAGGAAGCCGTGCACCTGGCCCGGCTCGACGCGCATGTCGAAGCCGTCCAGCGCGATCCGGCTGCCCCGGCGCAGGCTCGTGAACGTCTTGCGCAGACCGTCGATCTCGATCACCGCCGGCACGCCCCACCTCCCGGCAACGTGACATACGACACGGCGCCTCACCCTACGGCCCGGACGCTGCTCGTGGGGGGAACGGCGCTGCGTGGTTGGATGGTCGGGTGCGTGATGATCCGGTTTCCATCTCCGCCGACGCCGGCTCCCCGGCACCGGTACCCCCGGACGTGGTGATCGACTTCCACGGGGTCGGCGTACTGCGCTCCGGCACTCCACTGTTGCGTGACGTGACGTGGCGGGTGTGGCCGGACGAGCGCTGGGTGGTCCTCGGGCCCAACGGCGCGGGCAAGACGACTCTGCTCAACCTGGCGGCCGGGCGGTTGCATCCGACCACCGGCCTGGTGCACGCGCTCGGCGAGCGCATCGGGCGTACCGACCTGGCCGAGCTGCGTACCCGGATCGGGCTGACCACGGCGGCGCTGGCCGAGCGGGTACCGGCCGAGGAGCGGGTCCGGGACGTGGTGCTGACCGCCGCCTGGTCGGTGGTGGGCCGCTGGCGCGAGCAGTACGACGAGCTGGACGAGGCCCGGGCCAACGCCCTGCTCGGCCAGCTTGGCGTGCTGCCCCTGGCCGACCGCCGGTACGGGACCCTCTCCGAGGGCGAGCGGAAGCGGACCCAGATCGCCCGCGCGCTGATGACCGACCCGGAGCTGCTGCTGCTCGACGAGCCGGCGGCCGGGCTCGACCTCGGTGGCCGGGAGGACCTGGTGGCCCGACTCGCCGGTCTGGCCCACGACCCGGACGCTCCGGCGATGGTGCTGGTCACGCACCACGTGGAGGAGATCCCTCCCGGCTTCACCCACGCCCTGCTGATCCGCGAGGGCGGCATCGTGGCGCAGGGACCGCTTGCCGAGACGGTCACCGGCGAATACCTCTCCAAGACCTTCGGCGTACCGCTGGTGGTGGAGTACTCCGGCGACCGCTTCACCGCCCGCGCCGCCTGACCACCCACCGGGCCGGGCTGCCGTCGTTCGGTCGGTCGCCGTCGAGGGTGGCCAGCCCTTCACCTGGACGGTAGAGGCGTTACGGCGCACGCGTAGCGCATCTGATGTCCAGGTGAGGGGCGGCGGATCGGTGGTGGGCGGGTGTCAGCGGGCGGTGGCGGCGCGGAGCATCGGGAGCAGCGTCCCGGCCGCCAGGGTGATCTGGGCGACCGCCGACTGGGCGTCGCGGGGTGGGACGAAGACCACCGCGTCCGCGCTCGCCTCCCGGAGCCGGGTCACCGCCGTCGCGCACTGCTCGGCGCTGCCGGCCGCGGTGAACCGGTCGAGGTAGTGCTCGGGCAGAGCCGCCGCCAGCGCCTCGGCACCGGACGAGCCGGCCAGCATGGCGGTGATCTCGTCGGCCAGGTCGGCGTCGGCGGGTGGCAGCGTCCAGCCGCCGGCGAGCTGGGCGGCGAACTCGCGGCGGGCGCTGGCCCGGCCCTCGTCGAAGTCCAGGTGGGCGTAGACGGTGAGCCGGTGGTCGTCGGTACGGCCGGCCGCCCGGCGCCCCTCGTCGATCAACCCCCGGGCCCAGCGCACGTACGCCGGGCTGGCCCCCTCGGCCAGGATGGTGCCGTCGGCCACTCGGCCGGAGAGCCGCAGCGACTTCTCGGCGCGTACGCCGGTCGAGATCGGGGGCGGTTGCTCCGGTGGGAACTCCAGCGCCACCTCGCGCAGCCGGGCGTGCCGGCCGGCGACGGTGACCCGCTCCCCGGCCAGCAGGGCGCGTACCGCCGCCACGGTCTCCCCGAGCACCGCCAGCGGCGACGGGTGGTCGGCACCGACCTGGCGGACCCAGTCCGGCATGCCGTGCCCGAATCCGGGCAGGATCCGGCCGGGGAAGAGCCGGGCGAGGTTGGCCAGCTCCATGGCGGCCAGCGCCGGATTGCGGAACGCCGCCGGAAGGATGCCGATGCCGATCCTGAGTCGGTCGGTCACCGCTGCGGCAACGGCGGCGCTGGAGACCGCCCCGCCGAAGAAGCAGTCCTCGACCACCCACAGCTCGTCGTAGCCCAGCCGCTCCACCAGCCGGGCGTACGCCGGAAGTTGCTCCGGGGCGGTGTCACAGCGGTACATCACTCCGATCGGCATCTGTCCCATGTCTGGCAGCCTGCCAGACGACGCCGGTAACGGCCGGTTCTAGACTCAGGCGGTCGCCGAAACGGGAGGTGCTGCCGGTGAGCCGGCCGCGGGTCGTAGTCATGGGCAGCGCCAACATGGACCTGGTGGTCACCACCGGTGCCCTGCCGAAGCCCGGTGAGACCGTCTTCGGCACCGATTTCGTGATGGTGGCCGGCGGCAAGGGTGCCAACCAGGCGATCGCGGCCACCCGGGCCGGCGCCGACGGGGCACTGCTCGGCGCGATCGGCTCGGACTCGTTCGGCGTGACGCTCAAGGCCCGGATCTCGGCCGCCGGGGTGGACACCGAACGGGTCCGGGTGGTGTACGGCGCGTCCGGAGTGGCGGTCGTCACCGTCGATGCCGAGGGCGAGAACACCATCGTGGTCACCCCGGCCGCCAACTCGGCCTTCACCGGGCTCACCGAAAGCGAGCTGACCGCCGTGCGCGAGGCGGACGTGCTGGTCGCGCAGTTGGAGATTCCGGTCGGCACGGTGACCCAGGCGGCCCGGGCGGCCCGGTCCGCCGGTACCCGGGTGGTGCTGAACGCCGCGCCCGCCCAGCCGGTACCGGTCGAGCTGCTGGACTCCGTCGACCTGCTGGTGGTCAACGAGGCCGAGGCGCGGGCGATCACCGGGTGCGGCCGGGAGGATCCGGCGGCGCTGCTCGCCATGGTGCCCCGGGCGGTGCTGACCCTGGGCCGGCACGGCGCCTGGTACGGCGACCGCGACGGCACCGCCGTGCACGTACCCGCGGTCAAGGTGGACCTGGTCGACTCCACGGGGGCCGGTGACGCTTTCACCGGTGCGCTCGCGGTGGCCTGGGGCGAGGGCCGGGAGCCGGTCGACGCGGTGCGCTGGGCGAGCGCGGCCGGAGCCGCCTGCGCACGCCGGCTCGGTGCCTCGGTCTCGCTGCCGCTGCGGGCCGAGATCGACGCCCTCTACGTGCCGGCGGGCTGAGGCTCCGGTTACGTCGCGGCGGCTTGAGGCTCCGGTTACGTCGCGCTGGGTTGATCCGAGGGCGCACGATGGGGGCATGGTGCGATTCGTGCTCAACCTGCTCTGGCTGATCTTCGGAAGCGGCATCGCCCTTGCCATCGGGTACGGGATCGCGGCCCTGATCTGCTTCGTGCTGGTCGTGACCATCCCGTTCGGAGTTGCCGCGCTGCGGCTGGCGTACTACTCGCTCTGGCCGTTCGGCCGGACCCTGGTGGCGAAGCCCGGTGCCGGGCTCGGCTCGGGGCTGGCCAACCTGCTCTGGGTGGTGTTGGCCGGCTGGTGGCTGGCGCTGGCGCACATCGTCGCCGGGGTCGCGCTCTGCGTCACGATCATCGGAATCCCGTTCGGTATCGCCAACTTCAAGCTGGTCCCGGCGGCGTTCTGGCCGCTCGGGCGCGAGGTGGTGGAGGTCGACGACCTACGCCGCCCGTCGGCGTCGCCCGCCCCGGCGAGCTGACCCGAGACACCCCACCGAGGCGGGGTGTCGGTGCGTAGAGGCGGGCCGGTGGGTCGAGTCAGCCGGTGCCGCCCAGTGCCTGGCGACTGCGGCGCAGGAAGTCCTGCTCGACCGCGTTGCGGGTCAGCGCGGCGGCCGCGTCGTAGGCGAGCGCGGCTTCGGTGGTGCGGCCCAGCCGGCGCAGCAGGTCGGCCCGGACGGCGTGGAAGACGTGGTAGGTGCCGAGGTCGAGGTCGTCGACCAGGGCCAGTGCCGGGGCCGGCCCGGCGACCTCGGCGACCGCGACCGCGCGGTTCAGCGCCACGACCGGGCTCGGGGCGAGCGCCAGCAGGTGGTCGTAGAGCCGGAGGATCTGACCCCAGTCCGTCTCGGCGGCGGTCGGCGCGTCGCTGTGCACCGCGTTGATCGCCGCCTGGACCTGGTACGTGCCGGGCCGGTCGCGCCGCAGACAACGCCGGACCAGGGCCTGCCCCTCGGCCGCGAGTCGCCGGTCCCAGCGGGTACGGTCCTGCTCGGCCAGGCGTACCAGCCCGCCGCCCGGGTCGGTGCGGCTCGGCCGGCGCGACTCGACCAGCAGCATCAGGGCGAGCAGTCCCAGCACCTCCGGTTCGTCGGGCATGAGGTCGGCGAGCAGCCGGGCGAGCCGGATCGCCTCGACGGCGAGGTCCGGCCGGCCGAGCCGGTTGCCCGAGCTGGCGGTGTACCCCTCGTTGAACACCAGGTACAGCACGGCGAGTACGGCCTGGAGCCGGTCCGGCAGGTCGGCCTCGGCCGGCACCCGGTACGGAATCCGGGCGGCCCGGATCTTGCCTTTGGCGCGTACCAGCCGCTGCGCCATGGTCGGTTCGGGGACCAGGAAGGCGTGCGCGATCTGTGCGGTGCTCAGTCCGCCCAACAGCCGCAGGGTCAGTGCGACCCGGGCGGCCGGGGCGAGTGCCGGATGGCAGCAGGTGAAGATCAGGCGTAGCCGTTCGTCCCGCACGGGACCCTCCTCGTCCGATCCACCTCCGAGGGGCGACGCCGGTTCGTCGGTGGCGTGCAGCAGGGCGGCCTGGGCATGCCGGTCCGGCAGGGTGGACTCCCGCCGGAGCCGGTCGATCGCCCGGTTCCGGGCGGTGGTGATGATCCAGCCGGCCGGGCTCGGCGGTGTGCCGTCGGTGGGCCAGTTCCGGATCGCGGTGGCGAACGCGTCCTGCACCGCGTCCTCGGCGACGTCGATGTCGCCGAAGACGCGGATCAGGACGGCGACCGCCCGGCCGTACTCGGTGCGGAACACCCGCTCGACGTCGGTGACGGTTGCCGGTTCCCGTCCGGGGCGGGGCTCCGGGCCGGACGTCGGGCCCGACCCTGAACCCCGCCCCGGGTGAGGTGCTGGTGCCGGGTCGGGTGGTTCAGGCACGGGGTGGGTCGCAACTCTCGGCCTCGTCGGCCAGTGGCCGTACCTCGATCGGCAGCAGGCCGATCGCCCGGGCCAGCTTGCCGCCCCACTCCAGTGCGGCGTCGAGGTCGGGGGCGCGGATCACGGTGAACCCGCCGAGGTGTTCCTTCCCCTCGGTGTACGGCCCGTCGGTCATCAGCACCTCGCCGTCGCGGGGGCGGAGCACGGTCGCGGTGCTCGCCGGGTGCAGTCCGGCGGAGAAGACCCACGCTCCGGCGGCCTTCATCTCCTGGTTCAGGGCCGCCAGGTTCGTCATGACCGGATCCAGGATCTCCGGTCCCGGCGGCTCGCCGTCGGGCTGGTAGATGCTGAGCAGGTACTGCTGCATGGTGCGCGACCTCCTGTCCCGCCGCCGGCACGGCACCGGCGGCCTCTCCACCTCTACACGTTCGGCGGCCCGCCGGATCGACATGCCGGCCGGAGGAATCTGGCCGTCCCGGGCGGCGGCGTCCGGCCGCCATCACGCTGAGCAGGGACGAAACGTTTTCGTAACGGAGTCTTGACGGGTCGCGGGGAGCGGAGCAGACTCCCCGGAAACGTTTACAAGTCAGGAGCGGAGGTTCGGTGCATGGGTCGTAAACGTTTACAGCCCTCCGCCGACGGCCGGCCGACCGTGCACACGGTGGCCGCCCGGGCCGGCGTCTCGATCGCCTCGGCCTCGCGCGTCCTGAACGGCGTCGGCGGCAGCGCCGAGACGATCCGCCGGGTCCGCGAGGCGGCGGCCGAGGTCGGCTACGTGCCGAACGCCATCGCCCGGTCCCTCCAGGCCCAGCGCACCGGCCTGGTCGCACTCGCCGTCGCCGACATCGGCAACCCGGTCTACGTGGCGATGATGCGGGCCATCGAGGCCGTCGTCGCCTCCTCCGGCCGGCAACTCCTGGTGCACGCCACCGGCGGCGAGATCGACAGCGAGACCGACCTGCTGCGCCGGCTGGCCAACCGGTACGTGGACGGCATGATCATGTCGCCGATCCGGATCACCGACCGCCACCTCGACGCGATCGTGGTCAGCCCGGTACCGGTCGTCGTGGTCGGACAGTTGCCCGACGACGCACCGGTGGACAACGTCCGGACCGACTCCCGGGCCGGTGTGGCGCTCGCCGTCGATCACCTGGTCGCGGCCGGCCGGCAGCGGATCGGCTTCGTCAACGGCCCGCTGGACACGGTGCCGGGCGCGGCCCGGGACGCCGGCTTCCGCGCCGCGCTGGCCAGCCACGGCATCCCGGTCGACGAGCGGCTGATCGAGGTCGGCGACTTCCAGTACGCTGCCGGCCGGGACGCCGCCGCCCGGCTGTTCGCCCGGGCCGAGCCCGACGCGCTGCTCTGCGCCAACGACCTGATCGCGGTCGGTGCCCTGCACGCGCTGCTCACCGAGGGGCGCCGGGTACCCGAGGACGTGGCGCTGGTCGGCATGGACGACACCGAGCTGGCGCAGATGGCGTTTCCGCAGCTCTCCAGCGTCTCGCTGGGCTCCGCCGACCGGGGACGTCGGGCGGCCGAACTTCTGCTGGAGCGGATCGCCGACCCCGACCTGCCGCCCCGGCGCGAACACGTCGCGCCGAGCCTGGCGGTACGCGCCTCCAGCGCCGTCGGCCGGCCCACCCGAAGCGGTCCGCCACCGACCCGGCGGCCACCGAGCGGCCCGGCGAGCCGACCTCCGGCGGCCCCGGCCGACGGCGCCCTGGGGGTGACCTCGTGACCACGCTGGCCGAACGACCCGACGTCGACCGGACCGGGCGGGGGGACCGCTCCCGGCGCCGCCGCTCCGACCGGACCACCGTCTACCTACTGCTGCTCCCGTCCCTGCTGCCGGTACTGGTGCTGTCGGTGTTCCCGCTGTTGCGCGGCATCTACCTCGGCTTCACCGACGCCCGGGCCGGCCGGAACGTCGAGGTCAGCTTCACCGGCCTGGCGAACTACCGGGAACTGCTCGGCGACAGCCTGTTCTGGAGTTCCTTCCGGATCGGCCTGCTCTGGGCGTTCGCGGTGACGGTGCTCCAGTTCCTGCTCGCCCTCGGGCTGGCACTGCTGCTCGACCAGCGGCTGCGGTTCCGGGGCGTGGCCCGGGTGCTCGCCGTGGTGCCCTGGGCGATGCCACCGGTGGTGGTCGGCATCCTGTGGCGGCTGGTCTACCACCCGGACGCCGGCCTGCTCAACGAGTTCCTGCACCGGATCGGCGCGGACGGGCTCCGCACCACCTGGCTCGGCGACTTCAACACCGCCCTGCCGGCGGTGATCCTCGTCGGGGTCTGGGCCGGCATGCCGCAGACCACCGTCGTACTCCTGGCGGGTTTGCAGGGGGTGCCGCGCGAGCTGCACGAGGCGGCGGCGATGGACGGGGCCAGCGCGTGGCAGCGGTTCCGCAGCGTCACGCTCCCCTCGCTGATGCCGGTGATCGTGGCGATCACCTCGCTGGACTTCATCTGGAACTTCAACTCGTTCGGGCTGGTCTACGTGCTGACCGCCGGTGGGCCGGGCGGCCGCACCATGCTGCCGATGCTCTTCGCCTACGAGGAGGCGTTCCGGTACGGCAACTACGGCTACGCGGCGGCGCTCGGCAACGTGATGGTGGTGATCGTCGTGGCGTTGCTCGCGGTGTACCTGCGTCGCCGGCTACGGGAGGCGAACTGACGATGGCGCGGACCGACGTGACGCGCAGGCCCGGGCGCCGCAGCCGGGTCGGCCGGGGACTGCAGTACCTGGCCCTCTCGGCGTACCTGGTCTTCCTGGCGTTCCCGCTGGTGTGGCTGCTCTCCACCTCGTTCAAGCCGCCCCGTGAGCTGGTCAAACTGCACCCGACGCTGATACCGGAGAGCCCGACGCTGGCCAACTTCGTGCAGGCGTTCACCGAGCAGGACCTCGGCCGGGCGGCCTGGAACAGCATCCAGGTGTCGCTCGCCTCGGCACTGCTCACCGTGCTGATCGCGACCCCGGCGTCGTACGCGCTGGCGCGCTTCCGGACCCGGCTGGGCACGGTCGCGCTGGGCTGGGTACTCCTCTCCCAGCTCTTCCCCTTCGTGCTGCTGATCATCCCGATCTTCCTGGTACTCCGGCAGGCCGGGCTGGCCAACACGCACGCCGGGCTGGTGCTGATCTACGTGGTCTGGGCGCTGCCGTTCGCGCTCTGGATGCTCCAGGGCTTCGTCCGCAACATCCCGCGCGAGCTGGAGGAGGCGGCCTCGGTCGACGGCGCCAACCGGATACAGACGCTGCGCCGGGTGATCTTCCCGTTGCTCACCCCCGGCCTGGTCGCCACCGCGCTGTTCGCGTTCATCTCCGCCTGGAACGAGTTCTTCTTCGCCCTGGTGCTGATCAAGACTCCGGAGCTGGCGACCCTGCCGGTCGCGCTGGCCCGGTTCGTCGGCATCGAGGGCACCGCCCGGCTCGGGCCGCTGGCCGCCGGCTCGCTGCTGGCGACCATCCCGAGCCTGGTCTTCTTCGCCGTCATGCAGCGCCGGCTGGCCTCCGGGTCGCTCGCGGGCGCTGTCAAGGGATAGCTACACACACCCCCACCACAACCAGCAACAGGAGGTATCCCCCGTGCTCGACAGAGTTTCCCGACGACTCGCCGCCGCCGCGCTGGCGGGCGTCGTCGGACTGGGTGCGCTCGCCGCGTGCGGCGGCGGGAGCGGAGACGACGAGAGTTCCGGTCCGGTCAAGCTGCGATTTCTCAGCCTGGCCTGGCAGAAGGAGTCGCTCCAGGCCAACAAGGACCTGGTCGCCAAGTGGAACGCCGACCACCCGGACATCCAGGTCGAGTACGTCCAGGGTGACTGGAATTCGGTACACGACCAGTTGCTGACCGCCTTCGAGGGCGGCGACGCCCCGGACATCGTGCACTACGAGGCGGCGTCGATCGGCGAGTTCAGCAAGCAGGGCTACCTGGCCGACCTCGCAGGCCTGCTCTCCGACGACTTCAAGGGCCAGATCGACAAGGGGATCTGGGACACCGCGACCTTCGACGGCAAGGTCACCGGCGTGCCGTTCCTGCTGGAGTCGCAGGTCGTGATCGCCAACAAGAAGCTGCTGGACGCGGCCGGCGTCGCGGTGCCGCCCGCCGACGGCGGCTGGACCTGGGACGAGTTCCAGGCCAACGCGCAGAAGCTGACCGGCCCCGGCAGGTACGGCGTCGCCTGGGCGCTGAAGTCGCCGACCAACCGGGTGCTGAACCTGGCGCTCAACTTCGACGGCAAGTACTTCTACACCGACGGCGGCAAGACCGAGGTGCGGATCGGGGACGCCGAGAAGGAGGTGCCGAGGCGGATCCACGACATGCTCTACACCAGCAAGACCGCCTCGCCGGAGGCGCTGGGGATGAGCGGCGCCGACACCCTGCCCGGCTTCTTCGCCGGCAAGTACGCGATGATTCCCGGCTCGGTCTCGCTGCGCCAGCAGATGGTCGAGCAGGCGCCGGCCGGCTTCGAGTGGGTGACGATCCCGCCGGTGAAGGGCATCTCCGCCAACCAGGCCGCCAACCCGCAGACCCTCTCGGTCGCGGCCGACTCGGAGCACCAGAAGCAGGCGGCGCAGTTCCTGGAGTACTTCCTCAACCCGACCAACATGGCCGCGTTGGCCAAGGGCGACTGGCTGGTGCCGACCGGTAAGCAGGCGAACGAGGAACTGGTCAAGGTGACCGGCGGCAAGCAGGGCTGGGACGTCGCGGCGGACAGCGCCAGGGACCTGACCGTGGCGCCGTTCCAGATGGTCGACGGCTACCCGGAGTGGAAGCTGAAGTACGCCACCCCGGCCCTCCAGCAGTACTTTGCCAACAAGATCACGCTCGACCAGCTCGGTACGCAGCTCGTCGACGGTGGGAAGCAGGTCCTGAGGTAACCATGGAACACTTGCTCGACAAGTCGGTCGGCTGCCTGGTCGGCGCCGCGGTGGGTGATGCCCTCGGCGGAGCCACGGAAACGGCGCTGCCCGAGCAGATCCGGGCCCGGTACGGCGGCTGGGTGCGGGGCGTCGCCCCGCCGTTCCACGCCGACTGGGCCACCGCGCGGCCACTGGCGCCGTACCACAAGGGCGACGGGCACATCACCGACGACACGTTGATGACCCACGCGCTGGTGCGGGCGTACGCGAACAAGCGCGACCACCTCGACGCGTACGACGTGGTGGAGCTGCTCGTGCCCGACCTGCTCGAGCGGGTGGTCTACATCCCGGACCTGGAGCGGGAGGGGGTGACCTTCCACCGCCTCGCCGCCGCCGAGCGGTGGCTGGTCACCCGCTTGCACCACGCGCACGCCGACCCCCGGGAGGGCGGTGTCGGCAACATCGTCAACTGCGGTGCCGCGATGTACATGGCCCCGGTGGGGATCGTGAACGCGGGCGACCCGGTCGGCGCGTACGCCGAGGCGGTGGAGATCGCCGGGGCGCACCAGCACAGCTACGGCCGGGAGGCGGCGGCGGCGCTGGCCGCGGCGGTGGCCGCGGCGATGGCCCCCGGCGCGGGCGTCGACGACGTGCTGGCCGCCGTGCTCGACCTGGCCCGGGACGGCACCCGCGCGGCGATCGCCGCCGTGGTCAAGGAGGCCGAGGGGTACGCCGACTGGCGTGACGCCATCGCACCGCTGCGCGCCGCCGTCGCCCCGTACGACACGGTGGGCGAGGAGTACCGCAATCCGGGGCTGGGGGCGCGGCGGCCCAGCCGGCTGCACTCCATCGAGGAGTTGCCGGTGGCCCTCGGCATGCTCGTGGTGGCCCGGGGGAAGCTGTCGGAGGCGGTGCTCGGCGCGGTCAACTATGGCAGGGACGCCGACTCGACCGCGACGATGGCCGGGGCGATCGCCGGGGCACTCGGCGGGGCGGCGGCGGTCCCGGCCGAGTGGTCGGCGACGGTCGCCGAGGCGTCCCGGACCGACCTGGTCGGTCCGGCGAAGGAACTGGGCGAGGTGGCGGCGGAGGTCTTCGCGCTGGACCGGGAGCGGTTCACCCGGCGCGCCGAGCGGTTCGCGGGGCTGTCGTGACCGGCCTGCCGTCGCAGCCGAACCTCCGCGCCGCCGAGGACTGCCGCGCGGCCGGGGCGTGCCCTGCGGCCGGCGGGTGCTGTGCTGCCGGGGTGTGCCGATGAGGCTCACCTGGGTGCAGCCGGAGGACCTGCTGCCGCACGAGCTGGCGGCCAGCGCCGACGAGGGGCGGGACGTCGCGGCGATCGCGCGGCGTTGGGTGGCGGCCGGCGGGTCCGTACTGCCGCCGGCCAGCGGGGCGTCCCCGGAGCCGGCCGGTCCCCGGTTGCGGGCGCTGGCGGCGGAACTGCTCGACGAGTGCGACGCGCTGCCGCCGGCCGGGTCGGCGGCCGAGCCGACCGAGCTGGCCGCGATCCGGGCGAGCTGGCCGACGGGGTACGGGCTGCCGACCGGGGCGCCGGAGCCGGACCGGGTGCACGGCGGCTGGCTGGGCCGGGCGGTCGGCTGCCTGCTCGGCAAGCCGGTGGAGAAGATCCCCCGGCAGGGCATCCGGGAGATCCTGACCGCGACCGGGCGGTGGCCGCTGGCCGGCTACTTCACCGGGGTCGGCTTGCCGGCCGAGGTGGCGGCCCGGTGGCCGTGGAACCGGCGCAGCGCGCCGACCAGCCTGGCCGAGAACATCGACGGGATGCCGGAGGACGACGACCTCAACTTCGCGCTGCTGGCGTTGCGGGTGCTGGAGACGCACGGCCGGGAGTTCACCAGCGCCGACGTGGCCCAGGCGTGGCTGGACTGGCTGCCCGGGGGACGGGTCTTCACCGCCGAGCGGGTGGCGTACCGGAACCTGCTGCTCGGGCTGTCCCCACCGGCGACGGCGCTGCGGCACAACCCGTTCCGGGAGTGGATCGGCGCCCAGATCCGCACCGACGTGTACGGCTGGGTGCACCCGGGCCGGGCGGACCTGGCGGCCGAGCTGGCGCACCGGGACGCGGTCGTCAGCCACCTCCGGGGCGGGGTGCACGGTGCGCTCTGGGTGGCGGCGATGACCTCGGCCGCCGTGGTGGCCTCCGACGTGGACGCCGTACTCGACGCGGGCGAGTCGGTGTTGCCGCCGGGCAGCCGGTTCGCGGCGGCGGTACGCGAGGCCCGGGCGCTCGGTGCCGAGGCGGCGGCCGGCTCGACCGACTGGGAGTCGGTGCTCGACACCCTCTACGCCCGGCACGGCCACCTGCACTGGGTGCACGTACGCAACAACGCCGCCCTGGTGGCGGCGGCGCTGGCGTACGGCCGGGGCGACCTGGCCCGGTCGATCTGCGCGGTGGTCAGCGGTGGTTGGGACACCGACTCCACCGGGGCGACGGTCGGCTCGGTGACCGGGGCGCTGACCGGTGCCGCCGGACTGCCGGCCGAGTGGACCGGACCGCTGCGCGGCCGGCTGCGCAGTAGCATCGCCGGCTTCGACGGCGTGGAGTTCGCCGAGCTGGCCGAGCGGACCCGGCGGCTGGTCCGGGGCGGGGAGGGATCGTGAGCGCGGGCGGGAGGGATCGTGAGCGCGGGCGGGGAGGAATCGTGAGCGCGAGGTGCGAGCGGGTGCCGCGAGCCCGGCAGTCGCGAGAAGGTGGGCCGGCATGACGGGCGGATCCGGCGAGGTCCGGGTGGTGGTGGTCGGCAGCGCCAACCTGGACCTGGTGGTGTCGACGCCGACGCTGCCCAGGCCCGGCGAGACGGTGCTCGGCGACGCGCTGCGGACCATCCCCGGCGGCAAGGGGGCCAACCAGGCGGTGGCGGCGGCCAGGGCCGGGGCCAGGTGCGACTTCGTCGGCGCGGTCGGGCAGGACGGCTTCGCCGACCAGCTCCGGGCCAACCTGGCCGAGGCGGGGGTGGACCTGCGCCGGTTGCGTACCGTGCCGGGGCCGTCCGGGGTGGCGCTGATCGCGGTGGACGCCGGCGCCGAGAACCTGATCGTGGTGGCCCCGGGCGCGAACGCCGAACTGACCAGCCTGGATGCCGACGACCAGGCGGTGGTGGCGGCGGCGGACGTCCTGCTGTGCCAGTTGGAGGTGCCGCTGCCGGCGGTGACCCGGGCCGCCGGGTGGGGCCGGACCGCCGGTACCACGGTGGTGCTGAACGCCGCACCGGCCCGGCAGTTGCCGGTGGAGCTGCTCGACGTGGTGGACGTGCTGGTGGTCAACCAGGTCGAGGCGGCGATGGTGGCCGGCCTTCCCGCCGAGACCGGCCTCGACGCCCTGCTGGACGCCCTGCTGCACCTGGTCCCCCGGGTGGTGCTGACCCTCGGTGCCCGGGGCGCGTGTTACGCCGACCGGCTCGGCCTGCGGCTCGCGGTCGAGGCGCCGACGATCGACGCGGTGGACACCACCGCCGCCGGGGACGCGTTCACCGGGGCGCTGGCGGTGGCCTGGGCACAGCGGCGCGGGCCGGTCGAGCCGGCGGCGGTGACGGCGGCGCTGCGCTGGGCCTGCGCGGCGGGCGCCGCCTGCGCGCGGCGGCCCGGCGCCTCCACCGCGCTGCCCACCCGGGACGAGATCGACGCCCTCTACGCACAGAGCTATCCGGAGCCGGTATGACGTTCAACCCCTATCTGCCGAGGCCGATCGACCTGCCCACGGCGGTGCCGCTGGCGGCCGGTGCCGACCTGTCGGTGCTGGACGAGGCGAAGATCTTCGCCGCCCCGGACGACCCGGCGGACTGGCCGGCCTGGCGGGACCGGCTGACCCGCTGGCGGACCGAGGCGCGGGCCCGGCTCGGCTACGACGGCGGGCACTACGCCGAGATCGCCGGGGACTGCTTCACCGTCTGCCTGGCCTGGCTCTGGGACGAGTCGCTCTACGACGCCGAACGCGGCGTCTTCACCGTCGACAGTTTCCTCGATGGCGCGGAACGCGACTTCGGCGGCTTCGACGGGGTGGTGCTCTGGCACGCGTACCCGGTGATCGGGCTGGACGACCGCAACCAGTTCGACTTCTACCGGCAGGTGCCGGAGCTGCCCGAGGTGGTCCGGGCCTTCCAGGCGCGCGGCGTACGGGTCTTCGTCGACTACAACCCGTGGGACGTCGGCACCCGCCGGCCCCAGCGCACCGACCCGGACGAGGTGGCCGCGCTGGTCGGCTGGCTCGGTGTGGACGGGGTCTTCCTGGACACCCTCAAGGAGGGCGCGGGCGAGCTGCGGAAGACCCTGGACGCGGCCCGGCCGGGCATCGTGCTGGAGGGGGAGTCGCGGGTGCCGTTGGCCCGGGTCGCCGACCACGCGATGTCCTGGGCGCAGTGGTTCGCCGACTCGCCGGTGCCGGGCGTACTCCGGGCCAAGTGGTTCGAGCGGCGGCACCTGCTGCACCACACCCGGCGCTGGCACCGCAGCCACCTCGACGAACTGCACTCGGCCTGGCTCAACGGGGTCGGGGTGCTGGTCTGGGAAAGCGTCTTCGGGGTCTGGGTCGGCTGGAACGAGCGGGACCGGGCGGTGCTGGCGGCGATGCGGCGGGTGCAGCGGAGTCACGCCGCCTGGCTGCGCGCCGAGGACTGGACCCCGCTCGCCGACCACGTCGCCGGGACCGAGATCTACGCCTCCCGCTGGCTGCACGACGGCACTCCGTTGTGGACGGTCGTCAACCGGGGCGGAGCGTACGACGGGCCGTGGCTGGTCACCGAGGAGCGTCCCGGCCACCGCTGGTACGAGCTGACCACCGGCGCCGAGCTGGCTGCCACCCCGGCCGGCCCCGGTCGGGTGGCGATCGGCGGGGCGCTGCCGGCTGGCGGGATCGCCGCCGTGCTCGGCACGGTCGAGGCGCTGACCCTGCCCCGGCACGCCCCCGCCGAAGGTGACCCGAGCTTCCCGGCCCGCTCGGCGGTCCGCCGGGCCGCGCCGGTGGTGCGCCGCGACGACGTACCGGACGGGATGCGGGCGGTCGACGGCGGGCGGCGGGAGTTGCTGGTCCGGCACCGGCAGCGCGAGACCGGGCTGTACGGCGAGGCGCCGTACGTCGACGAGTGGAAGCCGCTGCCACCCCGGCTGCACCAGCCGGTTACCCTGCACCGCACCGTCCGGTTCGGACGATTCGCGATCGGCGAGCGCGAGGTGAGCAACGCCGAGTACGCCGAGTTCGTCCGGGCCACCGGCTACCGCCCGGTCCGGCCGGAGCGCTGGCCGTGGGCGGACGGCGGGCTGCCGGGACCGGCCGACGGGCCGGCCACCCACGTGGAGCTGGCCGACGCCCGGGCGTACGCGGCCTGGGCCGGGTCGCGGCTGCCGACCGAGGACGAGTGGCAGGTCGCCGCCGAGCTGGGACTGCTGCGCCGGGCCGCGCCACTGGTGTGGAACCTGACCGAGAGCGAGCACACCGACGGGCGCACCCGGTTCGTGATCCTCAAGGGCGGCGTGTCGTACCGGGCCGACGGCTCGGACTGGTATCTCGACGGCGGCCCGCAACCTCCGGGGGTGTCGGTGAAGCTGCTGACCCTGGGTGCCGGACTGACCCGTTCGGAGTCGGTCGGCTTCCGCTGCGCAGTCGACCTGTGACCGCCGATTTTCAGACCTGAGGGAGAGGACCGGATGAGGAGACCATGGCGGCTCGGCGGTGTGGCCGGGGTACTGCTGCTCTCGGTCGGCCTGGTCGGCGCCGTGCCCGGCGGGGCCGCCGCGGGCCGGGACCGGGCGGGCACGCTGAGCACGGCGAGCGCGCCGTCGGCGGCGCTCGGCTCGCCGATCGACTACACCGTCTACCTGCCGTACGGCTACGCCGACCGGCGCAACGCCACCGTCCGGTATCCGGTGCTCTACCTGCTGCACGGGCGTGGCGACACGATGTCGGCGTGGACCCGGGTGAAGGCCGACCTGGACCGGGTGATCGCCGACGGCGAGCTGCCGCCGGTCATCGCGGTACTCCCGGACGCGCCGTGGAGCGGCCGGGGAAGCTGGTACGTCGACTCCGGCTACACCGGGGCGGACGACCCGGGCCGGCCGGTCGAGACGGCGCTCACCCGCGACCTGATCTCCTATGTGGACGCCACCTACCGCACCTCGGCACACCGGGGAGCCCGGCTGGTCGGCGGCTATTCGATGGGCGGCGCCGGTGCGCTGCGGTACGCCCTGGCCCACCAGGACCTCTTCGCGAACGCCCTGGTGCTCAGCCCGGCGGTCTACCGCCCGCTGCCGCCGTCGGACTCGTCGGCCCGGGAGTACGGGGCCTTCGGCGCGGGCGAGGAACGGTTCTCCGCCGACGTCTACCGCCGGCTGAACTATCCGGCCCTGTTGCCGACCCTTGACCCGGAGCTGCCGGTGCGGATGTTCGTCGCGGTCGGCGACGACGAGTGGGCCAACCCCGATCCGGTCGACGCCGCGCACGACCTCGACTACGAGGCCGCCACGCTCTACAACACCGTGCGCCGCTCCGAGGCGGTCGCCGCGCAGTTCCGGGTCGTCGACGGCGGCCACGACTGGGACGTCTGGCGGCCCTCCTTCGTCGACGGTCTTCGGCAGCTCGCGCCGACACTCAATGCCACCCCGCCGGCCGGGCTGCCCGGTCCGCCGCTCGGCTCCGCCGGCACCGACTGGGCCGGCGGCATCGCGGCGGCGCCGGACGGCGGCGCCACCATCGGGTACGCCGCCTCCGGCCCGGTCGGCGGCCAGCCGTACGCGGGCGGGCTCGACGCGGTCGTCACCCGGCTCGGGCCGGACCGTCGTACACCACGGTGGACGACGCAGTTCGGCACTCCCGCGAACGAGCGGCTCTACGGCGTCGTACCGGTCGCCGAGGGTGAAGTGCTCGCCGCCGGCTACACCCGGGGCGACCTCGACGGGGCGCATCCGGGCAGCCCGGCCGACGACGGGTTCGTGGCCAAGCTGACCGGCACCGGCGAGCGGGCCTGGCTGACCCAGCTCGGCGACCCGACCAAGGCGGACCGGTTCTACGCGGTCGCACCCGCCCCGGACGGCGGCGCGTACGTCGCCGGCTACACCAGCGGTGCCTACGGTGGCACCAGCGCCGGGGACAAGGACGCGATCCTGGTCCGGCTCGGCCCGGACGGGCGGGTGGGCTGGAGCCGACAGTTCGGAGGTCCCGGCGAGGACAAGGCGTACGCGGTCGCGGCCGACGCCTCCGGCGTCTACCTCGCCGGCAGCACCTCGGCCGGGATGCCCGGCAGCCCGCACCTGGGCGGCACGGACGGCTGGCTGGCCCGGTTCACCCCGGACGGTGCCCGGCAGTGGACGGACGCCGAGGGCGGCACCGGCGACGACCTGCTGACCGGGCTCGCCGTCACCACCACCGGCACCGTGGTCGCCACCGGCGGCACCGGCGGGGAGGCCACCGTCGGCGGCACCGACGTGCTGACCGTGGCGTACGACGGAACCGGCCGGCAGCGGTGGCGGACCGTCAGCGGCGGGGCCGGCGACGACGCCGGTGCCGAGGTGCTGGCGCTGCCCGGCGGCGAGGTCGCGGTGGTCGGATTCACCGGCAGCGCCCTGGGCGTACCGGCCGGTGCGGCCGACGTGCTCACCCTGCGGCTCGACCGGCGCGGCAAGCAGGTGCTGGCGGCGCAGTACGGCACCGCCCGGGACGACGCGGTGGACGCCTTCGGCGAGGAGAACGTCTACGCCACCCGGGCCGGGGACGGAAAACTGCTGGTCAGCGGCTTGACCGTCGGCACTCCGGCCGGCGGTGCCGCCCTCGGCAGCGGCGACGTCTTCGTGGCGTCGGTCGACCCGACCGGAGGACTGCCGTGACGACGGGCGACTCTGCTCCGGCCGTGCCGGCGCAGGGCTCTGGTCCGGCTGTGCCGGCGGAGAGCTCTGGTCCGGCCGCGCTGGCCGGGGTGAAGGTGGTGGAGTTGGCGACGCTCTTCGCCGGCCCGCTCGCCACCGCATTCCTCGGCGACTTCGGGGCCGAGGTGGTCAAGGTGGAGCATCCGGCCAAGCCGGACCCGTCCCGGGGGCACGGTCCGGCGAAGGACGGGATCGGGCTCTGGTGGAAGGTGCTGGGCCGCAACAAGCGGACCGTCACCGCCAATCTCTCCGACCCGGCCGGTGCCGAGGTGCTGCGCCGACTGGTCGCCGACGCCGACGTACTGGTGGAGAACTTCCGCCCCGGCACGCTGGAGCGCTGGGGGATCGGCCCGGCCGAGCTGCACGAGGTCAACCCCCGGCTGGTGATCGCCCGGATCAGCGGCTTCGGCCAGTCCGGCCCGTACGCCCGGCGGCCCGGGTTCGGCACCCTCGCCGAGGCGATGAGCGGATTCGCCGCCGCGACCGGTGAACCGGACGGCCCGCCGACACTGCCGCCGTTCGGGCTGGCCGACTCGGTGACCGCGCTGGCCTGTGCCTACGCGGTGATGCTGGCACTGCGGGCCCGGGACGTCACCGGCACCGGGCAGGTGGTCGACCTGGCGATCATCGAGCCGATCATGGCGATGCTCGGCCCGCAGATCACCTGGTACGACCAGCTCGGCTACGTACAGCCCCGGCTCGGCAACCGGTCGAACAACAACGCGCCCCGGAACACGTACCGGTGTGCGGACGGGCGCTGGGTGGCGGTCTCGACCAGTGCGCAGAGCATCGCCGAACGGGTGCTGCGGCTGGTCGGCCGCCCCGAGCTGGTCGACGAGCCGTGGTTTGCCACCGGCAGCGGCCGGGCCGCGCACGCAGACGTGCTCGACGGCGCCGTCGGGGCCTGGGTGGCGGCCCGGGACTCCGACCAGGTGGTGGCCGCCTTCGAGGAGGCGCAGGCGGCGGTCGCGCCGATCTACGACGTACGCGACATCCTGGCCGACCCGCAGTACACGGCGCTCGGCACCGCAGTCTCGGTGCCGGATTCCGACCTCGGGCCGGTGCGGATGCAGAACGTGCCGTTCCGGATGTCGGGGACGCCGGGGCGGATCCGGCACACCGGCCGGGCGCATGGCCAGGACACCGACGAGGTGCTGGCCGGGCTCGGCCTCACCGCCGAGGAGATCGCGCAGTTGCGGGCGGCGGGAGCGATCTGATGCTGCTCACCCTGCTCTACGTGCCGGGCGACCGGCCGGACCGGTTCGGCAAGGCGGTCGACTCCGGCGCCGACGCGGTGATCGTGGACCTGGAGGACGCGGTGGTGGCGGCCCGCAAGGCGTACGCCCGGGACGCCGCCGCCGAGTTCGTCGCCGCCCCCCGTCGGGTGCCGGTCTTCGTCCGGGTGAACGAGCTGACCGGGCCGGACCTGCCCGCCGACCTCGACGCCCTGGCCGGTGCGCCGGGGCTGGCCGGGCTGCGATTGCCCAAAGTGGAGTCCCCGGAGGCGGTCCGGGCGGTCGGTGCGCGGGTGTCGGTGCCGCTGCATCCGCTGGTCGAGTCGGCGGTCGGGGTGGAGCGGGCGTACGAGATCGCCGGCGCGGACCCGGCGGTCGCCTCGATCGGGCTCGGCGAGGCGGACCTGCGCTCCGATCTCGGGGTGACCGCCGAGGAGGGGCTTTCCTGGGTACGCGGCCGGATCGTCGTCGCCGCCCGCGCCGCCGGCCTGCCCCCGCCGCTGCTGCCGGTCTACCCCAACGTCACCGACCTGTCCGGGCTGGCCGAGTCGTGCGCGGCCGGGCGCCGGATGGGCTTCCTCGGCCGGACCGCGATCCATCCCCGGCAGCTACCGGTGATCGTGGAGGCGTTCCGGCCCTCGGCCGAGGAGGTGTCCCGGGCCCGGGAACTACTGGACGCGGTGGCCGAGGCGCAGACCCGGGACTCCGGCACGGTGGTGCTGCCGGACGGCCGGTTCGCCGACCGGGCGATGGTGGCGGCGGCCCGCCGTACCGTCGAACTCGCCGAGCGGTACCTCTGCGGGAGCTGACCTCGGTGCCGCCGGCCGGCTCACCCGGGCGGCGCCGGCGGCACCGCCTCCTCGTCGAGCAGCCCGAGATCGACCCTGGTGATCGTCGTGGTGACCAGGAGTTCGGTGATCAGATTGTGGTTGAGGGTGTTGCCGACCGGCGGCGGGACCTCCTTCTCGATCAGCCCCGGGACCGTACGGCTGAGCCGGGTGCGGACCTTGGCGACGATGTGGGCCGCCCGCCGCCAGCTCCACTCCTCGGCCGGCTGCAACGCGCCCAGTTCGGCGGCGACCTGAGCCCAGGTCAGCGGCTGCGGCTGTGGTTCGTGCCGCAGGTACCGCTGGCTGAGGCAGGCCAGCACCAGCCTCTCGACCGGGCTCAGCTCCCATCGCTCGCGGTCCCGCGTCTCGGCTTCGTGCCCGTCCGTCGCGCCCGACCGCGAGGTCGACGCGGCGACCCGGACCTCCAGCAGGTGATCCTGGCGCGGGCCGACGATGAACAGCGGCGTGTAGCCGAGCGGCAGCTCGGCCCGGTCGCCGCCGAGCACCAGGCACGAGCCTGGCAACCGGATCGGCAGCCGGCCGATGTTGTTCAGCACCCAGCGCGAGTGCTCCCGGGTGATGATTCCGTGCCGCCGGCTGACGTGCGGGTCACCGGCGCCGACGCAGACGTGCACCTGCGGCTCGTTGCGCCCGAAGACCAGTGGAAAACCGGCGTCGGGGGCGACGCTCATCCCGCCGTTGACCCCGAGCACGAACAGGGTCTCCGGCCGGGCCGGCGGTAGGCCGCGAGCCAGGCTGCCGGTCTCCCTCGACAGCAGGCTGACCTTGCCGGACGACCTGGGAAAGGACATCGTCACCGCTCGTCTCCTTCCGCTGCACACCCAGGACGCCACGGTAGGCGACCGGGTTCGGGAGGGGTCCCGGATCAGACGACGCCGTGGCCGGAGCCGTCGGTCTCCTTGCCGGTGGTGGAGCCGTTGCCGTTGTAGCGCTCGACGCCGTCCAGCAGGACCACGCAGCTTAGGTTGCCGGTGGTGATGCGGTAGTCGATCCGCCAGGTGGTCTGGTTCTCCGCCATTGATATCTCGACGGTCCGCCGGTACGGCAGCGGCACGTTGCGTACCGTCACCGCCTCGCCGTTGACCGTGATGGTCAGGGACTTCAGCGTGGTCCTGCCGAAGACGTAGAACTCCAGCGTACGGGTCTGGCGCACCGCGACGGTGCTGGCCGGGGGCGGTGCGGGCGGGGTGCTGGACCGCGGTGGCGTCGTCTCCGGCCCGGGCTCGTCCGGCAGCAGCGCCAGCAGCCCGGCGGCGGCGCCGGCCACCGCGAGCACCCCACCGGAGAGCAGCAGGGCCCGTCGGTCCACCCGACGCACCGGCCCCGGCCGATCGGTCTCGCCGCCGACGCCCGGCGCTGCCGCCTGCGGTGATCGGGGATGTGCGCGGGCCACGTCGGACGGTCCGCGTCCGAGCGGCTGCGGTTCGCCGGTTTCGATCCTGACCGTCGGCCCTGTCGGCCCTGTCGGCCCTGTCGGCCCCGGGGTCAGCGGGGGCAGCGGGAGCGGCGGGTTTTCCGCCTCGCTGGCATGGAGGTCGATCTCGGCCGTTACGGCCGGCGGCAGCCCGGCGGCACCGGCCGGCCGCTCCCGGATGGCCGAGGCCAGTCGACCGGTCAGCTCGGGCAGGCTGGGCCGGGCGGCGGGATCGGGACGCAGACAGCCGGCGATCAGCGTCCGCAGTTCGTCGTCGGCGAGCCCGGCGAGCCCGTTCTCGGACGGCGGGGCGCCGGTGCTGGCGTACGCGATCGTCGCGCCGAACGAGAAGACGTCGCTCGCCGGACCGACCGGCGTACCGGCCAGTTGCTCCGGGGAGAGGAATCCCCACGAGCCGGCCCGGGCGCCGTCCGGCGCCGTCGAGCCGGGTCCGGTTGCCGTGGCGATCCCGAAGTCGATCACCCGTGGGCCGTCGGCGGTCAGCAGTACGTTCGCCGGCTTCAGGTCGAGGTGCACGATGCCGGCGGCGTGGATCGAGGTGAGCGCCTCCGCGATGCCGGCCGCCAGCGACCAGACCGCGTCGGGGGGCAGCGGGCCGAGCTGGCGTACCGCGTCCCGGAGCGACACCGCCGGCAGGAACTGTGTCGCCATCCAGGGGCGCGGGGCGTCCGGAGCCGCGTCCAGGACCCCGGGGCTGTACCGTCCACCCGCCGCCCTGGCAGCGGCGACCTCGCCCCGGAAGCGCGCCCGGTACGCCGGGTCGACGGCGAACTCGGCGTGCATCACCTTGACCGCCACCGCCCGGCCGCCGACCGAGCGTCCGAAGTAGACGAGCGCCATGCCGCCCGCGCCTATCCTCGCGAGGATGCGGTACTGCCCGATCACTCGCGGATCGTGCTGCTCAAGCGGCCGCACCGGCGACTCCCGTCGGCGGGACCAGCGCTTCCACGTACCCCTCTCGGGTGCCGACGAACACCAGCCCGCCCATACCCACCAGCCCGCTGTTGGACAGCACCGGCGGCCGGACAATGCTCGCCTCGTACGTCCAGCGCAGCCGACCGTCGGCCGCGTCCAGCGCGTACAGCGTCCCGTCGGTGCTCGCCGCGTAGAGCGTGTCACCGGAGAGCCGCACCGCGCTGTCGGCATCCAGGCTCCGGGACCAGCGCGGCTCACCGGTGGCGGCCGTCAGCGCGAAGACCTCGCCGCGACCCCCGGTGGCATAGAGCGTGCCGCCGCCCAGTTGGGGTGGTGAACTGCCGCCGAACGTCGCGATCCGCCAGGCGATCGCCCCGGTGTCGGCGCGTACCGCGTGCAGGGCGCGGTTGCGGTCGACGGCGAAGACCAGTCCCTCGCCGACCAGCAGGTAGAACGCGTAGTCCATCGGGCACCGCCACCGGGTCCGCCCGGTCTTGGCGTTCAAGGCGATCAGTTCGGTGTCGCTTGCCGCGATGACGACTCCGTCGCCTGCGGCGAGGTTGTGGATCTCACCGATCCGCGCCGCCCAACGCTCCCGACCGTCCCGTACCCCCAGCGCCCTGACCGGATCCAGACCGCAACACAGCACCGATCCGGCGACCACCGGCCAGAGCGGAAACTCGCCAAACCGCACCCGGTACCTCCACCGGGTCGTGCCGGAGACCGGGTCGACGGAGGTCAGTCGAGGGTTGCTGCTCTGTGCAACCAGCACCAGGCCGCCGGCGACCGTGCCGGTCAGCGTCGCGGGATGCTTCCAGCGGGTCCGGCCGGTCCGCGCGTTCAGCGCGTACAACTCCTGCTCCTGGGTTTTCGCCAGCACCACGCCACCGGCGGCGAACAACTCCGGGTAGTAGGCGCTCACCTTCGCCCTCCACCTGGGTACCGCCGTCGGTGGGGCGGCGGTCGGGGCCGGCGGGGCGCTCGACGGGGCGGGCGTACCGGTCGGGGCGGCGCGATCCGAACTCCGCCCTCGGAACAGGAACCCGGCGCCGCTGGCGACGGCGAGCGCGCCGACGGCACCGCCGAGCAGGTACCGGCGGTCCAGCCGTCGATTGCCGGCAGGGGTGCCGTGCTTCGCCGGCTCCGCCGTCCCGACGGCCGGCCAGCCGCCCTCGGCACCGGGGACCGGGACCGCCGTACCCGGGACCGGGACCGCCGCACCCGGAACTGCGTTGCCAGGCTCCCGTGTGCCGTGGCCCGGATCCAGTGTGTTGGCACCCGGGGCCCGGGTGTTCGCGTCGGGCGCCCACGTGTGCCCGGTCGGGTCCCGGGTCTTCTCGGCCGGGCCCGATGGGTTCCCGGTCGGGCCCGGTCGGCTCTCGCTCGGTGCCGAGGTGCTTCCGCCTGGTGCGAGGGGGTCTTCCCCCGGGGGTGCCGGCATCGCCGTCGGGATCGGCGTCGAGGCCGTGGCCCGGGCCGCCGACGACCGGAGCAGGTGGCGGGCCTGGGCGGTGCGCCGGTCGATCTCCTCGGCGAGCGACGCGGGCAACCATCCGGTACCCGCCACCGCCCTCGCCATCGCGCCGAGCCGGTCCAACAACTGCGCCGCCGACGGCCGTTGCCCGGGTACCACCCGCAGGCAGGTCGTGATCAGGTCCAACAGCCAGGGATCCGGGATGCCGTCCAGATCCGCCTGGGCCGTCTGTACCCGGTACAGGGTGGTCAGGGTCGCGTCGGATCCGAACGGTTCCCGACCGGTCGCCGCGTACGCCAGCACCGCGCCGAGCGAGAAGATGTCGCTCGGCGGCTCGGTCACGCCGCCGGAGACCTGCTCCGGTGACATGAACCCCGGGGTGCCGATGATGGAGCCGACCTGGGTGATCGCGGTGGCGTCCTCGGGTCGGGCGATGCCGAAGTCGATCACCCGTGGGCCGTCGGCGGTCAGCATGACGTTGCCGGGCTTCAGGTCGCGGTGGGTCAGGCCGACCCGGTGGATGCCGGCGAGCGCCTCGGCCAGGCCGGCGGCCAGCAGGCGTACCGCTGCCGGCGGCAGGTGTCCCTCGGCCCGGACCGCCTCCCGGAGCGAGAGGCCCGGCAGGTAGGCGGTGACCAGCCACGGCGCGGCGGCCTCCGGGTCGGCGTCCAGTACTGACGCCGTGAACGCACCGGTCACCGTGCGGGCGGCGGCCACCTCGCGCCGGAACCGGGCCCGGAACTCGAAGTCGCTGTGGAACCGTTCCCGGACGACCTTGACCGCGACCGCTCGGCCACCGGGTGAGTGTCCGAGGTAGACCACGCCCATCCCGCCCCCGCCCAGCCGGGCCGCCAGACGGTACGGGCCGACACGGTCCGGGTCGGACGGCAGTAGCGGCTTCAACCTCTGCCCTCCCGGTGCCGTGACGCGGTGCGGTGCGGCCGTCGACACGATCACGGAAGGTCGTCATATCGACCGGGCCACCTAACGTCCGACTGTAGTCAGTCCGCCCCGACCATCGGCAGCCCGTCCGGCGCACCCGTCCCCGGCAGGCGGGTACGGGCCCGGCCGCGACGGCCGGGCCCGATCGGGCGGCACAAAAGCGCCGTCCGCCCCCCTTTTTTTGGTACGGCCTTGTCCGTCCTAACCCGACACCAGACGCAGTACGCCGGCACCGTCGGAGGTCCAGCCGGCCAACTGCACCAACAACGCTCCGCGTTCCCGTGCCGGTCGCTCCGGTACGCCGTCGGCGCCGCAGGTGACCACGCCTCCGCCGCCGCCGAGATAGAACTTCATCACGCCGCAGCTCTTCAACGTGCCGGATCCGCCGGCACCGGTCGGCATTGTCAGCTTGAAGTCGAGCTGGACGTCCCGCTTCACCTTGGTCACCGAGAAGGTGCCGCCGTCCACCCTGATCCGGACCGGTTTGGTCACGGCCACCTCGCAGGTGCCGTCCGCGCAGGCCGCGTAGCGCCGGCCGTCGGCGGCGGCGCGGACCCGGATCGGAGCTGGGGTGGTGGCGTCGGGAGCGGGGGTGGGGGTCGGCGAGGCGGTGGCGACGGCGGATGCGGCGGTACTGGACGGGCTACTGGTCGGGTTTTCCGCTACGTCGCTGTCGCGCCGTGCGCCGCAACCGGCCGAGAGCAGTACGGCGAGCAGCGCGCATCCGGTCTGCCACGAGATCCTGCGGGCCACGCCGGTGGCGGCGGTAGAGACAGTCATCATCGGCTCCTGATGCTGGGCTCGGATGTCCACCCGTTTCTAACCCGGACTCCCGGGGACCCCTCCCGAGCCGAGCCGCGTGCCCGCGAGGCCCGGCGACTTTGTCCACCTCGATGAGCGGCGCTCTGACGAGTGAACCATTTTCAACCTGAACCGCGCGGCGCTCACACACCGCGTCCGACCTAGCGGTCGTGCTCCGACGGACCGCAAGGGAGGTTGAAAAAGGGTTCAGTGGTAGTTGCTCTTGCATGCGCTGTAACGAATCCATAGAGCCTCGTGTGCACCCCATCAGCGCCGGCAACGGGCCGGAGATGCGATCTCTGCGACGACCGGTAGCCGGTACGGGACAAGGAGCCGGGTCTGTGATCGTTGTTAACGAGCTTCCCGTGCCACCCGTTCTGGTCGAAGTAGTCAATAATGGGCACTGGTCCCCTCCGGCTGACAAGCGGCTGATGTCCGGGGTTTTTGGCGAGGACCCGGACTATCCCGCGTTCTACAGCTTGAAAGCCATGGTGGAGCGGACCGAAAGCCTGTTCAATCTCGACCTTGATATTTTGATCTGGTATCTGGGGGACGTCGATGGCGTTGACCGACCTGGAGTCATATCCGCGGACCGCACCGTGCTCATCGGTGATCTGGGTCTGGAGCGCCCCTTCGCGCTCGACTACTCGGAATCGATTTCAAACCCCGGCGTGATATTTTTCGCCGAGAATGGACGGTGGCGGCAGGTTGCGCCTGATATCGCTTCGCTGCTCGCCGGCGCGTCCCAAATACATGCCCCTGGATCGGCGGTGGTCTGCGGTGACAGAGGAGGGATCGCTGATTTCGCACGCACTGATGCTCCGCAATTTCACGATCTGTCGTTCTGGTGCCGAACTAATGATCGGCGACGGCTTCGGTTGGAGTCCAGACGGCCCAGGCTCCTGTAGTCGATGTCGCGAGGTGGCAGCCTCGGCGGATCAGAGGTGGCCATCCGGCAGCCGAGGACGGCCCTGACTGATAGTCGTTTGGAGTGGAGTCGGGCAGTGGACCAGCAGCGCGGCGTCGATTTTCGACCGGCTTCGAGGAAACGTCCCAGTCGCCAGGTGAAGCTGCCGGCACGAGGCCGGCGCGAGCCGTGTTCAGCCCTGGGTTCGGGTCAGCGGTCGCCGCTGTGCTGTTCGATGGCGCGCTGGATCGCCCGGTAGATCTGCCCGAACCGCAGCGCGTCCGAACTGCGTAGCAGCATGACCTCCTCACCCCCGTACTGCACCCACAGCTCCTGCACCTTCGCGCCGCGCTCGTACGACCGGTCGAGCCAGTACAGCGGCACCTCCAGGAACGGGAAGAGCGCGAGCGCGCCGACGACACAGACCGCCAGGACGATCGCGGCGAGCCTCCACTCGCCCCGGTCCTGGGCCGAGTACGCCAGCGACAGCACGCAGACCATCACCACCAGCGGCGGGATCGACAGCAGGAAGATGAGTACACCCCGCCCGGCGAGCCGCCCCCGGGTCCGGGCCGTACCCCGGCCTCTGGCGTGCCAGAGGTACGACACCTCGGCGATCGGCACGCTGCGCCCGTTGACGTGGATGGTCTCGGAGGTTACCCGTACCGTGTCGTCCCGGTAATAGAGCGTCACCGTTCCAGCAAAGCGCGACCGCCGACGCCCGGCTACTCCCGGACCCGGTCGGATTCGGGTCAGCCCGAGGGCTGGACATGACCACCCGCGAGCCTCAGCCCTTGTTGGCGCCGAGGGTCAGCCCGGCGACGAACTGCCGTTGCAGCACGAAGAAGACGATCAGTGTCGGCAGCGCGACCAGGATCGACCCGGCCGCCAGCAGGTTGTAGTCGGTGAAGTAGACCGACCGCAGGTTGTTCAGGGCACTGGTCACCGGCAGCTTGTCGCCGGTGGACATCAGCACGACCGCCCAGAGGAAGTCGTTGTAGATCCAGGCGAATTCCAGGGTGCCGAGCGCGCCGAGCGCCGGCCGGACCAGCGGCAGCACCACCTGCCAGTACTGCCGCCACACCCCGGCACCGTCCACCGTGGCCGCCTCGATCAGCTCGCGCGGGATGGTGTCCATGTAGTTGCTCAGCACGAAGACGCAGAACCCGGTCTGGAACGCGACGTGGATCGCGATGATCCCCCAGTACGAGTCGTAGACCAGCTCCGACGGCCAGCTCATCCACCACGGCAGCGGGAGCTTGGTGTACGTCAGGTAGAGCGGGGTCAGCACCACCTGCTGCGGCAGCAGGTTGCCTGCGGTGAAGAGGATCAGTAGTAGCCGACCGCCGGGCAGTCGGCGCCGCGAGATCAGGAACGCCACGAACGAGGCGAAGAAGAGCGTCAACACCACCGCTGGTACGGCCACCAGCAGGGTGTTCAGGAAGTGCCGGGGCAGGTTGCCGCCCTGCCACGCCTGCACGTAGTAGTCGAAGTTCAGCGTCTTCGGCAGCGAGAAGTAGCCCTCGGCGGCGGTCTCCGCGTACGGCCGCAGCGAGGCGTAGAGCGGCAGCAGCAGCGGTACGAGCCAGCCGAGCGCCATCGCCCAGAGGAAGACCCGGACCACCACCCGCCACGGGCTCACCGGCCGCTTCCGGCGCGGGCCGCCGGCTAACGCCGGCCGACGCCCAGCGGTAACCCGCTCCTCGACCCCGACCCCGCTGGCGCTGCCCACGCCGCCGATCCCGCCCACCCCGCTGCTCATGCCTCGTCCTCCCGCCGGAAGACCTGCACCAGGTAGGCCGCGATGAAGCCGGTAGAGATCAGCAGCAGGATCACCGCGATCGCCGAGCCGTACCCGATCCGGCTGGCCTCCCCGACGATGTTGTCGGTGACCAGCACCGAGAGCAGTTCCAGACCATTGCGCCCTCGGTTGATCGCGTAGACGACGTCGAACGCCCGCAGCGCCTCGATGACGGTGATCACCAGCACGATCACGTTGACCGGGCGCAGCGTCGGGAGGACCACCCGGAAGAAGGTCTGCGCCTCGTTCGCCCCGTCGATCGCCGCCGCCTCCTTCAGAGCCGGGTCGACGGCCTTCAGCCCGGCCAGGTAGAGCAGCATGACGTACCCGACGTGCCGCCAGCCGACCAGCAGCAGTACCGACCAGAGGTTGATCGACGGGTCGCCGAGCCAGTCGACCGGGTTGTCGGTCCGGCCCAGGAGCGCGTTCGCCGCCCCGTAGTCGCGGGAGAAGATGAGCTGGGCGAGGAAGCCGACCACCGCCAGCGAGAGCACCACCGGCAGGTAGAAGGCGGTCTGGTAGAAGCGGGTGAACCGCATCTCCCGGTCCAGCAGCACCGCCAGGAACAGCCCGAACGGGGTGGCGACCAGGCCGAGGAAGGCGAGCCAGAGCAGGTTGTGCCGGACCGCCGGCCAGAACGGCGGATAGTTGCTGACGATGTTGACGTAGTTGTCCAGCCCGACCGGCCGGATCTCGCCCAGCCCGTCCCACGAGGTGAACGACAGCCCGATCGAGGCGAGCGCCGGCCCCCAGATCAGCGCCAGGTCGAGCAGCAGCGGCAGGCCGAGCAGCAGCCCGATCACCGCGATGTCGCGCGGGGTGAACCGGCCGATTCGGCGCCGTCGTCGCCGGGCCGGTGACCGGGGTACGTCCCCCGCCCGCCCAGCCTCGACCGGCGGTGCCGTCGGGATCGGGGTCACCGGCACCGCCCTCAGGAGGCGAAGATGGTCTTCTTCTGCGACTCGATCCGCCTACACAGCCCGTCGACGTCGTCCGGCTTGTTCAGGAAGCTCTGCAACGAGGGGATCATCACCGTGGAGGCGAAGTCCGGCCGGGTGTCCCGGTCGAGGAACTGGGAGATCTGCTTCGCCCCGCCGACCAGCTCGACCGCCTTCTTCTGCAGGTCGCTGTAGCCGCTGGTGTCGGCGCCGTTGTGCGTGGCGACGTTGTTCGGGTCGCTGCGCAGGTACGCGTTCTGCGCCTTGGCGCTGGCCAGATAGCGGAGCAGCTCCTTCGCCCCGTCGACGTTCTTCACCTTGCTGGAGATCATGAAGCCGTCGATCGGCGCCTCGACCGCGTCCTGCCCGTGCGCCTCGACGATCTGCGGGAACGGGAAGAAGTCCATGTCGGCCGCGACCTCGCCCTGGAACTGTTGGCCGACGAACATGCCGAGCAGGTACATCCCGGTCTGCTTCTGGCCCAGCGACTGCGCCGCCTCCTGCCAGGTCCGTCCGTTCGCCCCCGGCTGGCAGTACGGCAGCAGCTCCCGCCAGAGCGTGAAGACCTGCTTGACTCGGCTGTCCTCCCAGGACTCCTTGCCGGCCATCAGGTTGACGTGGAAGTCGTACCCGTTGCTGCGCATGTTGATGTAGTCGAAGGTGCCCATCGCGGGCCAGCCGTCCTTGTCGGCCATGGCGATCGGGATCAGCCCGTCCGAGCGCATTCTCGCGGCCAGCGCCTTGAGATCGTCCCAGGTCTTCGGGACCTGGTAGCCCTTCTCCCGGAACACGCTCTTCCGATAGAACATCGCCCACGGGTAGTAGTAGAACGGCACGAAGTACTGCTTGCCGTCGGTGCCGGTGGACGCCTGTTTCATCGCGGCGGAGAAGTCCCCACCGATCGACTGCCAGATGTCGGAGATGTCGGTGGCCAGCCCCTGGGCGGCGAAATACTGCATCCGGAACCCGGAGAACCAGCTGAAGACGTCGTCCGGGGTCGCCTGGAGATAGCGGGTGATGTTCTCCTGGAAGGTGTTGTGGTCGACCGTGTTGATTTTCACGTCGAGCCCGGAGCCGGCGAGCACCTCGGCGAGCGCCTTCTTCGGCACCTCGTCGGAGTAGTTGGAGCCAAGGGTCACCGTCCCGCCGCCGCTGCCGCCCTCGGTCGGCTTCTCACAGGCCGCCAGCCCCGCCGGCAGGGTCAGCGCGCCGGCCGCGTACGCGGCACCGCCGAGCAGACGACGTCGGCTCAGTGGACTCGACGCGGCGTGGGAGGTCGGGGACGGGCTGGACGGAAAAGTCGCCATCGTGTCTCCTCGCGCCGCTGCGGGACGGATCGACACCGCCGCGCAGCAGCCGATCCGCGCACGAAACCTGCTGGCAACAGTAGGAGGGTAGGCGGAAGAGGGTCAAGAACTTAGATCAATGGATGCCGGATCGACCGGGGCGCGGCCCACGATCGCAACCGGTGAGTCGTCGTCGCCCGCTGGCGACGGCCTATGCGCCGAGGACGTCGTCGACGGTGGTGGCGTTGACGGCGCGGCGGAGCCAGGTGTCGAGCTGGGCCAGGTCGGTGCAGGCGAGGATCCGCTCTCGGGCCTCGGCGGGTATGGTCACGCCTCGCCCGTCGAGCACGGTCAGGATCGCCCGGGCCTCGCCCCGGGCCTCACCCCGGGCCTCGCCCTGCTCCTCGTGTTTGGCGGCGAGTTCCCGGAACAACTCGCTGTGGTACTCGTACCTCGCAGTGGTGGTCATGAAAGCCTCCCAACGAGTCCGGGCCGCCGCCGGCAGCCCGGCCAGTACAACGTCATATTACAAGATCGCGGTCTTCGGATTGACTGAGCGAAGCGCTGCCATCAGCGCCGGGAAGGTGGCTTCCACCCGGGCGTCGTGGCCGTGGCAGATGGCCGAGAGCACGGCCAGTGCCGGGTTGGTCCGGGCCAGGTCCACGTCCACGACCAGCGGGACATCGCTGGGTGTGAAGATCAACGGCCGCAGTGCCAGGCTCAATCCGTCGAACTCGAAGATGCCGCGGTAGCGGCGGGCGGTCCGCAGGTCGGGGCAGTAGACCAGCAGCGCGGCGTCGACGTCCAACTCGGCTTCGAGCTGGGCCACGTAGAGCTTCCAGGTGCGTCGCTTCGTGGAGTCCCAGCCGCGCTGGATCTCCAGTACGACCGCGAGCAGCGGCTGGTCGCTCGGGTCGCAGAAGAGCAGCATGCCGTCCGCGTGGTAGGTGCGTGGGACCAGCACCCGTACGTCCGTGGCGTGCGGACGGGCGTGGTGGTAGTCGGGAACCTTCACGTCGAACACGTGCCTCAGCAACCAGGCCACCAGGCTCGGGTCGAGCTTGGCCAGGGCAACCGGGGACTCGTGCTCCGCACTCGGCATGGCCGGTACGTTAGGAGAGGGGTACGACACCCGGCGTGATGGTGCGGGTGTCGCGGCGCTTCCGCCGGTCAGCGGTTGCGGCTGGGAGTGACGGTTGCGAACTGCTCGACGGCCCGCTCCAGGGCCCGGTAGACCTGGCCGAACCGCAGCGCGTCGCCGGTGCTGAGTAGCCGGACCGGCACCCCGCGCCACTGCGCCCAGATCTCCAGCCGGTGCGCGCCCCGGGCGTAGCTGCGGTCGACGTGCTCCAGCAGATAGTCGGCGACCGGTGCGGCGGCGAGCCCGACGAGTATGGAGGCGCCGACGACCGCGATGGTGGCGGTGAGCGAGGTGTGCAGGCGTACCGCGATCAGGATGCCGACGACGGCGGCGATCAGCGGGCCGGCGAGCCCGGCCAGCAACGCGCCCCGGCCGGCCAGGGTGCCCCAGGAGCGGGCGCCCCGGACGTGCCAGACCCGGGCGACCTCGGCCAGCGGATAGGCCCGACCGTCGACCCGGATCGCCTCGGAGGTGATCCGTATCGTGCGGTCGTCGTAGTACGTGGTCATCGCCGTTCCGCTCGGGTGAGTCCGACGTGCTCAGGGTATCTGGAAACGGTACCCCGCAGGGGCCATGGTGAATCCCCACCGATCTGCCGGGGCTGGCAGAACGCCCGTTAGGGTGAGCCTCGCGACTTCGACGTGGAGGTGGGTTGTGGGCGACTTCGTCCGGGTGGAGACCAACGAGGGCATCGGCACGATCCGGCTGGACCGGCCGCCGATGAACGCGCTGAACACCGGAGTGCAGGAGGAGTTGCGCGCCGCCGCCACCGCGGTCTCCGCCGACCCGGACGTCCGCGCGGTCATCGTGTACGGCGGGGAGAAGGTCTTCGCGGCCGGCGCGGACATCAAGGAGATGGCCGACATGTCGTACGTCGACATGGCCGAGCGGGCCGCCGACCTCTCCAGTGCGCTCGGCGCGCTCGCCCGGATCCCGAAGCCGGTGGTCGCGGCGATCACCGGGTACGCCCTCGGCGGCGGCTGCGAACTGGCGCTGGCCTGTGACTGGCGGGTGGTCGCCGAGGACGCGAAGCTCGGCCAGCCGGAGATCAAGCTCGGCATCATCCCCGGCGCGGGCGGCACCCAGCGGCTGGCCCGGCTGGTCGGCCCGGCCCGGGCCAAGGATCTGATCATGTCCGGCCGGATGGTCGACGCCGCCGAGGCGCTCCGGATCGGCCTCGCCGACCGGGTGGTCCCGGCCGAGTCGGTGTACGCCGAGGCGGTGGCGCTGGTCCGGCCCTACCTGACCGGTCCGGCCCAGGCGCTGCGGGCGGCGAAGCTGGCCGTGGACGGCGGGCTGGAGATGGATCTCGCCTCCGGGCTGGCCTGGGAGAGCCAGCTCTTCGCCGGGCTCTTCGCCACGGACGACCGCCGGGAGGGGATGGCCGCGTTCGTCGAGAAGCGCCGCCCCGACTTCACGGGTCGGTGAGCACCTTCCCGGGATAGGTGAGTGTCGTTCACGTTATTTCCGACCGGCCGGTAACCTCGCAGGAACCCCGGCGGACGAGCGGCAGGCACGGCGGACGACAGGAGCGGCGATGACGGAACGGATCGAAGGACACGGCGGCGACCTGGCCCTGGCGGCCCTGCGGGCGTACGGCGTGCGGGAGATGTTCACCCTCTCCGGTGGCCACGTCTTCCCGCTGTACGACGCGGCGCACCGTACCGACTTTCCGATCTACGACGTCCGGCACGAGCAGTCTGCCGTCTTCGCCGCCGAGGCGGTGGCCAAGTTGCAGCGCCGGCCGGGGCTGGCCGTACTCACCGCCGGTCCCGGGGTCACCAACGGGATCTCCGGGCTGACCAGCGCCTTCTTCAACGCCTCCCCGGTGCTGGTGCTCGGCGGTCGCGCCCCGGCCTTCCGCTGGGGTTCGGGCAGCCTCCAGGAGATCGACCACGTCCCGCTGGTCGCACCGGTGACCAAGCACGCGGGCACGGTCTGGTCCACCGACGACGTACCGGGTGCGGTCGCCGAGGCGCTCAGCACGGCGCTGACCCCGCACCGGGGGCCGGTCTTCCTGGACCTGCCGCTGGAGGTGATCTTCTCCACCGGTGACGTGGAGCCGCCGGCCGGACCGGCGGTCGCGCCCGTCGAGCCGGACCCGGACGAGGTGGCGAAGGCCGTCCGGCTGATCGCCGCAGCCGAGCGCCCGGTGATCATCGCCGGCTCCGACGTCTACGCCGGGGACGCCGTCGAGGCGCTGCGGGCCGCCGCCGAGGCGCTCCGGGTACCGGTCTTCACCAACGGGATGGGTCGCGGGGCTCTGCCGCCCGGCCACCCGCTCGGCTTCGCCAAGGCCCGCCGGGCGGCGCTCGGCGGCGCAGACCTGGTCGTGGTGGTCGGCACCCCGCTCGACTTCCGGCTCGGCTTCGGCGACTTCGGCGACGCCCAAGTGGTGCACGTGGTGGACGCGCCGAGTCAGCGGGCCCAGCACGTCGAGCCGGCCGTCAGCCCGGCGGGCGACCTGCGGCTGATCCTGACCGCCTTCGCCGAGTATTCCGGTGAGCGGGCCGACCACGAGTCGTGGCTCGACGGTCTGCGTACCGCCGAGGAGGCGGCCCGGGCCAAGGACGCGGCGGCGATGGCGGCCGAGACCGACCCGATCAAGCCGGCCCGGGTCTACGGCGAACTGCGCCGGGTGCTCGCCCCGGACGCGGTCACCATCGGCGACGGCGGCGACTTCGTCTCGTACGCCGGGCGCTACCTGGAGCCGGCCCAGCCCGGTACCTGGCTCGACCCGGGCCCGTACGGCTGCCTCGGCACCGGCATGGGCTACGCGATGGGTGCCCGGGTGAGCTACCCGGACCGGCAGATCTGCGTGCTGATGGGCGACGGCGCGGCCGGATTCTCGCTGATGGACGTCGAGTCGCTGGTCCGGCAGAAGCTGCCGGTGGTGATCGTGGTCGGCAACAACGGCATCTGGGGCCTGGAGAAGCACCCGATGCGCGGCATGTACGGCTACGACGTCGCCGCCGACCTCCAGCCCGAGCTGCGCTACGACCAGGTGGTGAGCGCGCTCGGCGGTGCCGGCGAGACGGTGGCGAAGGCGGCCGACCTGGGACCGGCGCTGGAGCGGGCGTTCGACGCTCAGGTGCCGTACCTGGTCAACGTGTTGACCGACCCGGCCGACGCCTACCCGCGCTCGTCCAACCTCGCCTGATCCGTCCACCCGCGCTCGGCGAGACCCGCTCGGCGCGGTGGTCAGCGGTACCGGTCGGCGGAGTCGGTCCACCATTCGGCCGGGCCGATCGGCGGTGGCCGGAATCCGGGCTCGTCCGCCGCGTCGACCTGGTCGGTCCAGTCGGGCCGCGGGCCCGGTTCGAGCTGGTCCGCCGGTTCGAGCTGGTCCGCCGGTTCGAGCTGGTCCGCCGGTTCGAGCCGGGATGCAGGATCGAGCCGGTGATCCGGGTCGAGCGGGTCGGCCGGGCCGGCGATGCCGGGTTCGGCGACCACGGTCAGGTCGGTGACCCGTAGCGGCGGCTCCCCACCCGCGCCGGCCGACGCCCCGGTCCGCCACGCCCGGTTCGCCGCCCGGGCGCCCGAACCGGCCCGGTCCGGGTCGCGGGCCGCGAGCAGCGGCAGCAGCAGTACCCCGAGCACGAACGGGGCAGCCATGTAGCGGGCGGCCTGGGCGTTGTTGACGGCCAGTACCGAGAGCTGGTTGCCGAGGCTCAGCGTGGCCAGCGCCAGCAGTGCCCGGTCCCGCCGGCGCCAGGCCAGCAACCCGACCGTCAGGTACGCCAGGTAGGCCCAGGTCGCGCCGCGCCACAGCAGCCACTCGGGCCGGCCGACCCGGCTGGCGAGCACGTCCGCCACGTCGCTGACCTGCTCGGCCAGCGGCTGGCTGTACGCGACGGCCAGCACCTCCGCCCGCTGGAACCTCGGATCCCGCTCCAGATAGGTCGGCAGCGCCCAGGCGGTCGGGTTGGCCCGCAACCCGCCCGCCGGAGTGGGCCGCCAGGCGATCGAACTCCGGCAGATCCGGGCGGCCAGCACCGTCTCCGGCGACCGGCGTACCAGCCGCCACCAGGCCGACAGCAGGTCCTGGTGGTGTGCCGCCGCGGCCTTGCGGTCGAAGTCGGGGTGGTAGACGGTCGAGTCGACGGTGTAGCAGTCCGCCGACTGCCGCCAGTGCGACAGGGGCGCCACCTTGGTCAGCATGGCCAGGTCGGCGGCGGGGAAGTCGGCCGGCCGCTCGGCGTACCCGATCGCGAGGTCGGCGAGGAACGCCTCGTAGGCCACGATGGACTCGCTGTCCCGTACCCCGAGGGCGGGCAGCAGGGTCCAGTTGGTCAGCAGCGCGACCGTGGCGGCCACCACCCCGGCGAGCAGGATCCGCAGCGCCGTTCCGCGCAGCAGCAGGGCCAGCAGCACGGTGACGATCGCCGCCACCACGAAGCCGTTCTGCCGGAACAGGCAGCTCAGGGTCAGCTCGGCGGCGAGGGCGCCGAGTAGTTTCCAGGGCATCCGCCGGGTGTTTCCGGCCGGACCTCCGCCCTTCCGCGGCGCCGGTGCGGTGTGCCGGACGACCGTACCGGCGGTCCACCGGCTCGGCCAGCCACCATCGGGACCAGGACCGTGCGCCCGGTCCTGCGCACCGGTAACCGCCGGTCGGCGTGCCGCGAGCATCCGGGCGACCGTGCCGAGCAGGAAGACGTGGCAGACGACGAACGGCACGTCCTTCCAGACGCAGACCGTGAAGGTGCCGACCGGAGGCAGCGCCACGATCACCACCGCCGCGGTGGTCCAGGCCCAGGCCGGTCCGCCGATCCGGCGCAGGCCGGTGACCGCGTACGCCAGGCCGGCCGCCAGCGCGGTGGTCTGCATCAGGGTCAGCCACCCGATTCCGCCGGTGAGCCGCACGGAGAGCCAGACCAGTCCGGTGTAGCTGACCGGGTGGTGGGTGTTCCAGTTGCCGGTGGTGGCCTGCCAGACGTGGTCGAGCGAGTCCGGGCTGAAGAGTCCGGGATAGCGGGCGGCCCACCAGAACAGCAGTACCGCCTGGGTCAGCCCGAAGGTCAGCCCGCCGAGCCTCGCCGACGAACCCCCGAGCCACCCCGGCCGGTGGGGCCGGCGGTCGTCGGATTCCGCCGACCCGTCCGCCGGCCATGCCGGCCCGGTCACCACCCCGTGTGCCATGCCTGTCGTCCTTCGCCCCGGGCGCGGCCGCGCCGACCTGCGGTGCGAGGGGTGGTGGGCACCGATCTGGGCCATGCTACGGCCGCCGTCCGCCACGAGTCCCCGGAACGGCCGACTACGCACCGGCCGGGGCCGCCCGTGCGCGTCAGCCGGTTGTCAGCGCCGAGCAGCCGGTGTCAGCCCGGAGTCAGACCCGTTGGTCAGGATGGGGACACCGATGAAAGACCGACGGGAGACAGTTCATGAGTTACGCCATCCGGGCCGAGGGGTTGGTCAGACGCTTCGGCGAGACCACCGCGCTGGCCGGCGTGGATCTGGGAGTACGGGCCGGCACCGTCTTCGGCCTGCTCGGCCCGAACGGGGCCGGGAAGACCACCGCGGTACGGGTACTCGCCACCCTGCTCCGGCCGGACGCCGGCACCGCCACCGTGGGCGGGTACGACGTACTCCGCCAGGCGCACCAGGTGCGGCAGGTGATCGGCCTCACCGGCCAGTACGCCTCGGTCGACGAGACGCTGACCGGCACCGAGAACCTGCTGCTGATCGGCCGGCTGCTCGGGATGTCCCGGGGCGACGCCCGGTCCCGGGCCCGGCAACTGCTCGCCGAGTTCCACCTCTCCGACGCGGCGGACCGGGCGGCGAAGACATACTCCGGAGGAATGCGGCGGCGGTTGGACCTGGCGGCGAGCCTGGTCGGCCGGCCCCGGGTGCTCTTCCTGGACGAGCCGACCACCGGGCTGGACCCGCGCAGCCGTACCGAACTCTGGGGCATCGTCCGGGACCTCGTCGGTTCGGGGGTGACCGTGCTGCTCACCACCCAGTATTTGGAGGAGGCGGACCAGCTCGCCGACGAGATCGCGGTGATCGACCACGGCCGGGTGATCGCCCAGGGCACCTCGGAGGAGCTGAAGACGAAGGTCGGCGGGCAGGCGCTGGTGGTCCGCCCGGCCGACCCCGGTGACCTGGCCGTGGTGGTCGGCGTGCTGCGGGAGGTGGCCGGTGCCGAGCCGGAGCTGAACCAGCAGACCGCGACGGTGCCGGTCAGCGGCGGCGAGGTGCTGCCCGCGGTGGTACGCCGGCTCGACGACGCCGAGGTCACCATCGCCGAACTCGCGCTGCGGGGCGCGAGCCTGGACGAGGTCTTCCTGTCCCTCACCGGTCACCGGGCCGAGGACGGGACCGAACTGGCGGGGGTGCCGGCATGACGACGATCAGCGCACCCATGCCGGTACCCACCCGGCGGGTCGGCCCGCTGGTCGGGCTCCGGCACACCATGACCCTGGCCTGGCGGAGCCTGGTGCAGATCAAGCACAACCCGATGGAGCTGCTCGACCTCAGCATCCAGCCGCTGATGTTCGTGCTGCTCTTCACGTACGTCTTCGGCGGCGCGATCGCCGACAGCCCCACCGACTACCTGCGGTTCATGCTGCCCGGCATCATGGTGCAGAACGCGCTCTTCGCCACCATGACCACCGGGTTCGGGCTGAACACCGACCTGACCAAGGGAGTCTTCGACCGGCTCCGCTCGCTGCCGATCGCCCGCTGGGCGCCACTGGCCGGGCGGATCCTCGCCGACACGGTCAAGCAGGCGTGGTCGATCGCGCTGCTGCTCGGCATCGGCGTGCTGCTCGGCTTCCGGATCGGTACCGGCCCGCTCGGCCTACTCGGCGCGTTCGCGCTGTTGCTCGCCTTCTCGCTGGCCGCCGCCTGGATCTCGGTGCTGGTCGGTGTGCTGGTGAGCGATCCGGAGAAGGTGCAGATCTTCGGCATGATGGTGATCTTCCCGCTGACCTTCACCAGCAACGTGTTTGTGCCGACCGAGAGCATGCCCGGCTGGCTCCAGGCATGGGTGAAGGTCAACCCGGTCTCCACGCTGGCCGACGCGCTGCGCGGGCTGCTGGTCTCCGGACCGGAGTCGGGGCCGATCGTGACCTCGCTGCTCTGGGTGCTCGGCATCGCGGTGGTCTTCGCCCCGCTGGCCGTCCGGGCGGTGATGCGGCGGGTGTGAGCCGGTCCGACATCCCGGGGCGTGCGGCGCCCCGGGAGGTGCGGCATCCGGGAGATGCGGCACCCGTGGGGTGCGACGGCACGGATGCGGCAACACGTGGGTCCGGGAAGTGCAGAGGTGGTGCCGGGGCGTGGAGTCGCGGGTCAGCCGACGGTTTCCTGGACCAGTGCGGGCAGTGCGGCCGGCGAGCCGGCGGCCTGCCCGCCCCGGCCGAACGCCTCGGCGAAGGCCACTTCGCCGAGCGCGGCCCGGACGGCCGTCTCGATCCGGGCGCCGTCCAGCAGCGAGCGGTCCGGTCCACCCCGGACACCCGCCGCCGCCCCGAGCAGCCGGGCCGCGTCGGCCGGTCGGCCGAGCCGGAGCGCCAGGTCGGCGAAGCCGGCCAGTACCGCGCCGAGCACCGGGGCGTCGTAGAACTCCAGCGCGAAGCCGAGTGCCCGGTCGTGGTGCTGCCGGGCGCCGGGCAGGTCACCGAGGGCGGCGGTCACCGCGCCGTGCGAGGAGGCGAGCATCGCCCGCCACTGCGGAGCCATCCGCCGATCCGTGGTCAGCCCGGTGGCCTGGTCGAGCCGCTGCCGGGCGCCGACGAGGTCGCCTCGAACGCGCAGGATCTCGGCGTACTCGTGGGCGACCGCCGCCCGGCACTCGTCCGAGCCGATCCGCTCCGCCTGCCGGTCGGCGTCGATCACGAGGTCGAGTGCCCGGTCGTGCTCGCCGAGCTGCCACAGTTCGTGGGCCAGCCGGACCTGCATCACCGGCAGGTCCTCGGCGGCGCCGACCAGGCGGATCAGTTCGATCGCCTCACTCTGCAACCCGGCGGCCCGGCCGTGCTCACCCCGCCGGCTGGCCAGTTCGGCGAGGGCCGAGAGGGAGTACCCGGCGCCCCACCGTTCGCCGATCGACCGGAAACCCTCGAGCGCGGCGGCCATGTTGGCCTCGGCGGCGTCGCCGGACCCGCCGCTGTTGAGTTCCGCGTGGGCGTGGGACATCCGGGCGGTCGCCCGGACCCACGGGTCGGGGTCGTCGAACCGCGTGGCCAGGACGTCGAGCGCCGGCTCGGTCAGATAGGACTCGAACATCACCGATATCGGTTTGATCAGACGCAGCAGCGGGTGGGCCGGCCGCTGCCCCTCGGCGGTCCGGGCCGCCCGGGCCAGCCACTGCCCGCCCTTGGCGAACTCGCCCTCGGCCGCGAGCAGGTTCATCCCGGTCAGCAGCTCGGCGATGGCGACCTCCGCCGGGGGCAGCCGGTCGACCCCGGGCAGGGCCATCGCCGCGACGGCCAGTTCGACGCCCTCGACCCGCATGCCCCGCATCCACCAGTACCAGCCGAGGGCCGCGACGAGTCCCACCGCCGTCGCGGCGGATCCGGTACCGATCGCCCAGCGCAGCGCGGCATGCAGGTTGTCGTGCTCGGCGGTCAGCCAGCCGAGCCAGCGAAGCTGGTCCGCGCGGCGAAGTTCGGCGTCGGCGACCCGGGCGACCGCGAGGAAGTCCTCGGCGTGCGCCCGCCGGATCCGGTCCGCCTCGCCGGCCTCGGCCAGCCGGCGCAGCCCGTACTCCCGGGTGGTCTCCAGCATCCGGTAGCGCGGCTCGCCGTTGCCGGTAACCACCACGAGCGACTTGTCGACGAGTGCGGAGAGCCGGTCGAGCACCCCGGCCCGGTCGAGTACGCCCTCCGGCCCGGCGCCGCTCTCCGGTCCACCGTCCTCCAGTGCGCAGATCCGCTCGATCGCGTCCAGGGTGGCCCCGCCGCTGAACACTGCCAGCCGGCGCCAGAGTGCCCGTTCGGCGTCGTCGAGCAGGTCCCAGCTCCAGTCGAACACCGCGCGCAGGGTCTGGTGCCGGGGCCGCGCCGTGCGGCTGCCGCCGGTGAGCAGCCGGAACCGGTCGTCGAGTCGGGCGGCGACCTGGGCCGCGGTCATGCTGCGCAGCCGGGCGGCGGCCAGCTCGATGGCGAGCGGCATGCCGTCCAGCGACCGGCAGATCCGGACCACCGCGGCGACGGTGTCGTCGTTCACGGTGAAGTCGGGGCGTACCGCGCCGGCCCGGTCGGCGAGCAGCCGGACCGACGGGTACGCCATCGCCGTCACCGGATCGGCGTGCGGCGGCGGCAGCGGCAGCGAGTCGACCGGACAGAGCGTCTCGCCGGTGATGCCGAGCGGCTCCCGGCTGGTGGCCAGGACCCGCAGTTGCGGGCAGGCGCCGAGCAACCGGTCGGCGAGGGTGGCGGCGGCCTCGATGACGTGTTCGCAGTTGTCGAGCAGCAGCAGCATCCGCCGGGACCCGATGGCTCCGGCGAGTCGGTCGATCGGGTCCGTCGCCTCCCCGGCGGGGACGCGGTTGCGGGCGGCCAGCAGGCCCTGCTCGCGCAGCCCGAGCACCTGGAGGATGGTCTGCGGCACCTCGGCGCCGTCCGTCACCGGGGCGAGTTCGACCAGCCACAGGGCGTCACAGGCGCGGCCGGACAGCGTACGCGCGGCCTCGACGGCCAGTCTGGTCTTGCCGGCGCCGCCCGGACCGGTGAGGGTGACCAGCCGGGATCCGGAGAGCAGCTCGGCAACCCGGCTGATCTCCGGCTGCCGGCCGACGAAGCTGGTCAGCGGGGTGGGCAGGTTGTCGGCCGGCGCGTCGCCGGAGGTGCTGCCCGTTTCGGGGGCCGGCGGGACGGGCGTGGCCTCCCGGAGCAGTTCGAGGTGCAGCGCGGCGAGTTCGGGGGCCGGCTCGGTACCGAGGGTTTCGGCCAGAGTGCGCCGCAGCCGGGCGTACGCGGCCAGCGCCTCGGCGGACCGCCCGGTGGCTGCCAGTGCCCGGACGAGCTGCCCGGTGAAGCGCTCGCGGAGCGGGTGTGCCTCGGCCAGGGCACGCAGCTCCGGTACCAGCACGGCAGCCTCGCCGGAGGCCAGCCGGGCGTCGATCCGCTCCTCGACGGCGGTCAGCCGCAGCTCGTCGAGGCGGGCCGCCGGTCCCCGGGCGAACCCGGCGTGCGCCACGTCGGCCAGCGCGGGGCCCCGCCAGAGGCCGAGCGCATCGGCGAGCACCTCGGCGGCACCGGGCGGGTCCGAGCCGAGCATGGCCCGGCCGGTGCCGACCAAGCGTTCGAACCGGCGTACGTCCACCGCCGCCGGTTCGACCGCCAGCCGGTAGCCGGTCGGATGCGACTCGATCGGGGCGTCCGGCACGGTACGCCGGAGCCGGGAGACCAGCGCCTGCAACGCGTTCGCCGCACCCGCCGGCGGTTCGTCCTCCCACAGCCCGTCGATCAGCCGGCCGGTGTCGACGACCCGGTCGGCGTCGAGCGCGAGCAGGATCAGCAACCGGCGCAGCCGTGCACCGCTGACCGGCACCGGCGCCCCGGTGTCGGCCGTGACCTCCAGCGGCCCGAGCATGGCGATCTGCACGGGCTCGATTGTGCCTGGCACGGTCACCGGGCAAGCCCGCGATATCGACCCGGTGGCCCGGGTACGCCCGAGCGGGACCCGGCCGCCGGTCAGACGTCCGGCTTGTCCTCTTCCCGGGGCGGCTCGCTGTCCCGGCGCCGCAGTTCCTCCTCCCGGCGCCGGAGATCCCGCTCCCAGCTGTCGAGCAGTTCGCGGTCGCGCTTCGACCGCTCCTCGTCCAGGGAACGGAGGAACTCCGGGTCGTCGTCGGGGGCCAGTGGCGGCCGGCGGTCAGGGCCGCCGGCCGGACGGCCACCGGCAGCCGGCCGTTCGGGGCCGACCGGACGGCCGGCGACGAACCAGGCGATCGAGCCGACCAGCGGGAAGAACAGGATGATCAGAACCCAGGCGAACCGGGGGAGCGCGCGGATCTCGTCGTCCTCGGCCGACAGGCAGCTGATCAGAGCGACGACGGCCAGGATGAGCTGTCCGATGGCGAGGAGCGCGTAGAGGCGGACCATCTGGCCATGATGACGTACCCGATCCCGTCAGTGCACCGACGCCAGCACCAGCAGCAGGCCGAGTCCGGCGAAACCGACGGTGATCAGGGCGATCAGCGGTAGCCCCCGGCCGGGGTGGCCACGCCGGCCGGTCGACCGGGGGAAGGTCACCGCCAGTACGCCGAGCCAGCCCAGCCCGGCCAGGACGACCAGCGCCCCGACCATCCCGTTCGACACGGCCAGCCGGGCGGTGAGCACCGCCACCACACCGACCGCGAGCACGGTGCGCCGCCACGCCAACCGGGTCCGCTCGGCCGCCAGCCCGACGTCCCGCCCCGGCCCCCGGTGCTCCGGACCCACCCGTTCCGGGCTCACGGGTTCCGGGCCGCCTGCACCAGCACCGCCACCACGAGCAGTACGGCACCGACCCCGACCAGCAGGGCGAGTACGGCGGGAAACCGCGAGGCGGGAAGCTCGTGGCCGAGCCGGATGGCCCGCTCGGTACGCGCCCAGTGGTCGACCGCCCGTACCGCCACCGCGCCGCCGAGCAGCAGCAGTGCCACGGCGAGGGCCTCGCGCAGGTACGGGACCGGCATCGGCGGCAGGAACTGCGCCACGGCGAGCCCACCGGCGATCAGCGCCAGGCCGGTACGCAACCAGGCGAGGAAGGTGCGCTCGTTGGCGAGGGAGAAGCGGTAGTCCGGCGTCTCGCCGACCTCCCGGAGTTCGCGCGGGTCGAACCACCGCCGGATCGCCTGGTACACGTTCGGAGATTATCGGGTGGACATCGGCCGTAGCCTGGGCGGGTGACGGACCTCGACGCCGACCTGCTGCGGACGGCCTACGACAGCCAGTTGCGGGCCCGCCCGCCGGAGCCGGTGCCGCCGGGTGTCACGGTGGAGCGGGACGGTCCGCTGCTGCGGATCGAGGGCCTGGACCGGGGCGGCTTCCTGACCTACCGCGACCTGGGTGGGCTGACCGGGGCGGCGCTGGACGAGCTGATCACGCGGCAGCGGGACCACTTCGCCGGGCTGGGCCAGCCGGTCGAGTGGAAGCTGCACGGCCACGACCAGCCGGCCGACCTGCCGGACCGGTTGGTGGCTGCCGGCTTCGTCCCGGAGGAGCGGGAGACGGTGGTGATCGGCCCGGTCGCGCCGCTGGCGGCGACGCTGCCGGTGCCACCTGCGGGGGTACGCCTGCGTGAGGTGACCGAGCGCGCGGACCTGGACCGGATCGCCGGGCTGAAGGCGCGGGTCTGGGGTGGCGACGACGACGGGAGCTGGCTGGCCGACGGATTGGAGCGGGAACTCGCCGCCGGTGCCGAGCTGGACCAGCCGCCGCTGACCATCGTGGTGGCCGAGACCGACGACGAGCTGGTCAGCGCCGCCTGGGTCCGGTTCGTCTCCGGCACCCGGTTCGCCACCCTGTGGGGCGGGGCGACCCTGCCGCACTGGCGCCGCCGGGGCATCTACCGGTCGCTGCTGGCCCATCGGGCCCGGCTGGCCGACGCCCGGGGCTTCAGCCTGTTGCAGGTGGACGCCTCGGAGGACAGTCGGCCGATTCTCCAGCGGCTCGGCTTCGTCCCGGTCACCACCACCACGCCGTACGTCTACACTCCGAAGCCGTGACGCAGCCGCTGACCGAGGAGGAGCGGGCGATCCTGAAGGGGGCCGCGTTCGGCGCGGTCTTCCTGGTGTCGAGCGCCGAACCGGGCGCGTTCTCCATGATCAAGGAGAGTCTGGCCGCGTCGAACGCCTTCGCCGGCACCACCGGGTTGGTCCGGGAGCTGCTCACCACCGGCGCCCTGCCCCGGTTGCCCGGCGGGTCGCCGGCCGAGGTGCCGGCGATGGTGCTGCCCGCGCTGCGCCGCTCGGTCGAGATTCTCCGGTCGAAGGCACCCGACGAGGTGGCCAGCTATCGCTCGGCGGTGTTGCGGGCCACCGAGGAGGTGGCCCGGGCGCACGACGGGATCAGCCCGAGCGAGGCGGCGGTGATTGCCACCGTCCGGGAGGCGCTGGACGCGGACGGCTGAGCCGGGCGGCGTCCCCGGGCCTGGTGTGGGGACGGTGAGCCGGGTCACTCCGGGGTGCCCGCGGCGCTATGCTACTTGCGGGTAACATTAGCCGTAAGTAATGCCACACCTTCTCGCGCGCCGAGCCGTCGGTCTTTGGTTGACCGATCGTTAAGGAGGCGGGAGGCTGCTCCCGAGCAACCCCGGCGGATCGCCACGGTCGGCCGGGATCGCCATTCACAGGAGGGTCGTCGAAGCGCGATGAACATCGTCGTACTCGTCAAGCAGGTGCCCGACTCGGGCGCGGACCGCAACCTGCGCAGTGACGACAACACCGTCGACCGGGGGTCGGCAAACAACGTCATCAACGAGATGGACGAGTACGCCATCGAGGAGGCGTTGCGGATCAAGGAGGCGCACGGCGGCGAGGTGACCGTGCTGACCATGGGCCCGGAGAAGGCCGCCGAGTCGATCCGCAAGGCGCTGTCGATGGGCCCGGACAAGGCCGTGCACGTGCTCGACGCCGCCCTGCACGGGTCCTGCGCCGTGGCCACCTCCAAGGTGCTCGCCGCGGCCCTCGGCCAGCTCGACGCCGACCTGGTGCTCTGCGGCGCCGAGTCGACCGACGGCCGGGTGCAGGTGATGCCGCACATGCTCGCCGAGCGGCTCGGCATCGCCGCGCTGACCGGCGCCCGAAAGCTGACCGTGGAGGGCGGCAACCTCACGGTGGAGCGGCAGACCGAGGAGGGCTACGAGGTGGTCGCCGCCGCGACCCCGGCGGTGGTCTCGGTCTGGGACACCATCAACGAGCCGCGCTACCCCTCCTTCAAGGGCATCATGGCGGCCAAGAAGAAGCCGGTGCAGACGCTCTCCCTCGCCGACCTGGGCGTCGCCGCCGACGAGGTCGGCCTTGCCGGCGCCACCAGCACCGTGCTGGCGCACAGCCGCCGCCCGGAGCGCGCCGGCGGCGAGCGGGTCACCGACGACGGCACCGGCGGCACGAGGCTGGTCGAGTTCCTCGCCACCGAGAAGTTCGTCTGAGCGCGACCGGGAATCAGGAGGAGAAGTCATGACCGAGGTTCTCGTCGTCGTCGAGGCCACCCGCGAGTTCGGCGTCAAGAAGGTCACGCTCGAACTGCTCACCCTCGCCCGCGAGCTGGGTACGCCGGCCGCGGTGGTGCTCGGCGGTCCCGGCGCCGCCGCCGCGCTCGGCGACCGGCTGGGCGAGTACGGCGCGGAGAAGATCTACGCGGCCGAGCACGAGGAGATCGACGGCTACCTGGTGGCGCCGAAGGCGACGGTGCTGGCCGAGCTGGTCCGCCGGGTACAGCCGGCCGCCGTGCTGCTCGCCTCCAGCCAGGAGGGCAAGGAGATCGCCGCCCGGCTGGCGGTCAAGCTGGACAACGGCGTACTCACCGACGTGGTCGGACTGGCCGCCGACGGTACCGCCACCCAGGTCGCCTTCGCCGGCTCGACCATCGTCACCTCGAAGGTGACCCGGGGCCTGCCGCTGGTGACCCTGCGGCCGAACTCGGTCACCCCGAGCCCGGCCGCCGCCACACCCACCGTCGAGCAGCTCGACGTCGTGCTCGGCGAGACCGACCGGCTGGCCCGGGTGGTCGACCGGGTGGCCGAGCAGAAGGGCACCCGGCCGGAGCTGACCGAGGCGTCGGTGGTGGTCTCCGGCGGGCGCGGCGTGGGCAACGCCGACAACTTCAAGCTGGTGGAGGAGCTGGCCGACCTGCTCGGCGGCGCGGTGGGCGCGTCCCGGGCGGCCGTCGACTCCGGGTTCTATCCGCACCAGTTCCAGGTGGGCCAGACCGGCAAGACCGTCTCGCCGCAGCTCTACGTGGCGCTCGGCATCTCCGGCGCGATCCAGCACCGGGCCGGCATGCAGACCTCGAAGACGATCGTCGCGGTGAACAAGGACGCGGAGGCGCCGATCTTCGAGCTGGCCGACTTCGGTGTGGTCGGGGACCTGTTCAAGGTCGTACCGCAGGCCGCCGAGGAGATCCGCAAGCGGCGGTAGCAGACGAGCGGTCCGGCGGTGACCGCCCGCCGGCCGCTGTGTGACCTGCGATACCCGGCCGGGCTGCCCCAGGGCACCCGGCCGGGTTCCGTCGCTGGCCAGAGGTTGATCGGCCCGCCGGGCGCCGGCGCCGGGCCGGTGGGGCACGGCCGGGCGGCCGAGTGGGCGGCCCGGACTCTGGCATTAGGCTGGATGCTGATGACTTACCTTGATCACGCGGCCACCACGCCGATGCTCGACGAGGCGTTGGAGGCGTACGTTGCGACCGCTCGCGAGGTCGGTAACCCGTCGTCACTGCACGCCGCCGGACGGTGTGCCCGGCGCAAGGTGGAGGAGTCCCGCGAGCGGGTCGCCGCCGTCCTGGGCGCCCGGCCGTCCGAGGTGGTCTTCACCGGGGGCGGTACCGAGAGCGACAACCTCGCGGTCAAGGGCATCTTCTGGGCGCGCCGGGCCGGCGCCCCCGGCCGGACCCGGGTGGTGGCGAGCGCCGTCGAGCACCACGCGGTGCTGGACTCCGTCGAGTGGCTGGCCGCCCGCGACGGGGCGACCGCGAGCTGGCTGCCGGTCGACCGGGCGGGCCGGCTCGACCCGGACCGGCTCGCGGCCGAACTCGACGCGCACGCCGACGAGGTCGCCCTGGTCACCGCGATGTGGGCGAACAACGAGGTGGGCACCGTACAGCCGATCGCCGCGCTCGCCGAGGTGACCGCCGCGTACGGCATCCCGTTCCACACCGACGCGGTGCAGGCGGTCGGCCAGGTACCGGTCGACTTCGCCGCCAGCGGGGTGGCCGCGCTGACCGTCACCGGGCACAAGCTCGGCGGGCCGGTCGGGGTGGGCGCGCTGCTGCTCGGCCGGGACGTCGGCTGCACACCGGTGCTGCACGGCGGCGGGCAGGAGCGGGACGTCCGGTCCGGCACCCTGGACGCCGCCGGGATCGTCGCCTTCGCCGTCGCGGTCGAGGTCGCGGTCAAGGCCCAGCAGGACTACGCGGCCCGGGTCGCCGCGCTCCGCGACGACCTGGTGGCCCGGGTCCGGCAGGCGGTGCCGGAGGCGCTCTACAACGGCGATCCGGTCGACCGGCTGCCCGGCAACGCGCACTTCTCCTTCCCCGGCTGCGAGGGGGACGCCCTGTTGATGCTCCTCGACGCGCAGGGGATCGCCTGCTCGACCGGGTCGGCCTGCTCGGCCGGGGTGGCCCAGCCCTCGCACGTGTTGCTGGCGATGGGTGCCGACGACGACCGGGCCCGGTCGTCGCTGCGGTTCTCGCTCGGGCACACCTCGACCGTCGAGGACGTGGACGCGTTGGTCGCCGCGCTGCCCGGGGTGGTCGACCGGGCCCGCCGGGCCGGGGCCGTCAAAGCCGCCCGGAGCTGATCGGCCGGGCCGGTGAGCCGGGCGACGGCCGGTCCGGTGGCCAGGACGGTCCGCCGGTCCGGTGGCCAGGACGGTCCGCCGGCCGGGCCGGCTACGCTCGTCGGGTGGAGGGGATGGACCGGTGAGGGTACTGGCAGCGATGTCCGGCGGGGTCGACTCGGCGGTCGCCGCCGCGAGGGCGGTGGAGGCCGGTCACGACGTCACCGGCGTACACCTGGCGCTGGCGCGCAATCCGCAGACGTACCGGACCGGTGCCCGGGGCTGCTGCACGCTGGAGGACTCCCGGGACGCCCGACGGGCGGCGGACGTGCTCGGCATCCCGTTCTACGTGTGGGACCTGGCCGACCGGTTCCACGAGGACGTGGTGGAGACCTTCGTCGCCGAGTACGCGGCGGGGCGTACCCCGAACCCCTGCCTGCGGTGCAACGAGAAGATCAAGTTCGCCGCCGTACTGGACCGGGCGGTGGCGCTCGGCTTCGACGCGGTGGTCACCGGCCACCACGCCCGGCTCGGCCCGGACGGGCTGCTGCGGCGCAGCGTCGACCTGGCCAAGGACCAGTCGTACGTGCTGGCGGTGCTGACCCGGGAGCAGCTCGACCGGTCGATCTTCCCGCTCGGCGACTCGACCAAGGCGCAGGTACGCGCCGAAGCGGCCCGCCGTGGCCTGGCGGTCGCCGACAAGCCCGACTCGCACGACATCTGCTTCATCGCCGACGGCGACACCCGGGGCTTCCTCGCCGAACGGCTGGGTGAGGCACCCGGTGAGATCGTCGACGCTCGCACCGGCGCGGTGGTCGGTGCGCACAGCGGCGCCTACGCCTACACGGTGGGGCAGCGCAAGGGGCTGTCGCTCGGTGTGCCGGCCCCGGACGGGAAGCCCCGGTACGTGCTCTCGATCACCCCGAAGACCAACACGGTGACGGTGGGCCCGGCCGAGGCGCTGGAGGTTTCCACGGTGGCCGGCGAGCGTCCGGTCTGGACCGGAGCGCCTCCACCGGAGGGCGTGCTCGACTGCGAGGTGCAGTTGCGGGCGCACGGCCAGGTGGTGCCGGCGGCCGTCCGGCTCGACGGGGCGGGGCTCCGCGCCGAGCTGCGCGAGCCGGTCCGGGGGGTGGCGGCCGGGCAGGCGATCGTGGCGTACCGGCCCGATCCGGGCGGCGATGTCGTCCTCGGCTCCGCCACCATCAGCGCCGCCGCCTGAGCCCGGTCCGACCCGTCTCCGGCGTACCCCGGGAGGAGGCGGCCGGACGGGGAGGCGCCGGACGGACCGCCGGTGCCGGGATAACCTGCCGACGTGACCGATCAACAGCAGGTGCCCGACCAACTCGCGGAATCGACGACGGCGACCGGGCCGGCCTGGCCGTGGCCGGCCGGGGCGGCCTCCGGCATCGGGTCGATGCCCGACACCGACATCGCCGAGGCGCAGCGGATCGTCCTCGGCGAGCTGCCCGTGCCGCACCTGCCCGAGCTGCCCGCCCGGGGACCCGGCGCCGACCTGGTGGGCCGGAGCGCCGCACTGCTGGTGGATTTGCCGGTCGAGCTGTACGCCGCCCGGTGGCGGATCGCCGGCCGGCCGGGGCGGGACCTGCGGCAGGCGCTCGACCTGCTGGAACGTGACCTGGACCAGATGACCGAGCAGGCCGGCGAGTTCACCGGCACCTTCAAGGTTCAGGCGGCCGGGCCGCTCACCCTGGCCGCCAACGTCGAGCTGCCGGTCGGCGGCTGGATGCTCCGCGATCCGGGCGCGGTCCGGGAACTGACCGAGTCGCTCGCCGACGGGCTGCGCGGGCACGTGGCGCAGGTCCGCCGCCGGCTGCCCCGGGCCACGGTGCTGCTGCAACTGGACGAGCCGGCGCTGCCCGCCGTACTGGCCGGGCGGATTCCGACCGAGAGCGGGCTGGGGGCGTACCGGCCGGTCGAGTCGGGGACGGCGGCCGGCCTGCTCCGCACCGTGGTGTCGGCGGTCGACGCGCCGGTGGTGCTGCACTGCTGTGCCCGGGACGTACCGCTGGAGCTGGTCCGGTCCGCCGGCGCGGCCGCGGTCGCCCTCGACCTGGCCCTGGTGGACCGGCTCGACCCGGTCGGCGAGGCGATCGACGCCGGGCTCGGCCTCTTCGCCGGGGCGGCACCGGCGCTGCCGCCGCCGGGCGGGCGCGGGCCGTCGTCGGCCCAGGTCGCCGATCGGGTACGCCAACTCTGGGACCGGCTCGGCTTCCCCCGCGCCCGGCTCGCCGAGCAGGTGGTGGTGACCCCCGCCTGCGGGCTGGCCGGCGCCACCGACGAGTACGCCCGAACCGTCCTCACCGCCTGCCGGGACGCCGGCCGCCGACTCGCCGAGGAGTAGGTTTCCTGTCACATTCCATGGGCAGGATGGGGGAATGATCGGTCACCTGCGTTCCGTCGTCATCGACTGCCCTGATCCCCGCGCCCTGGCCGGCTTCTACTCCGAGCTGCTCGGGCTGCCTGTTGACGACCGCCACGCCGACGACGAGGACGGCTGGGTCGTGCTCGGCGGCGGGCCCGGCGAGCACCCCCGGCTCGCCTTCCAGCGGGCGGTCAACCTGCGTGAGCCGCGCTGGCCCGACCCGCACCGTCCGCAGCAGTTCCACCTGGACGTCACCGTCGAGGACGTCGACGCGGCCGAGGCGAAGGTGCTGACGCTGGGCGCCACCCGGCTGCCCGGTTCCGGCCAGGGCTGGCGGGTCTACGCCGATCCCGCCGGGCACCCGTTCTGTCTCTGCTGGGACGACTGACCCGCCCGACCGGCCGAGCGGGTGGCGGCGCCGGAAGTACTCGGGGAAGATGGCCGCCATGCATGATCCGGTTGCCGCCCCGACCGCCTCGCCGACCGTCGCCCGCGCCTCCGGTTCGCTGTTCGGGCTGGCCTACGGTGACGCGCTCGGTGCGCCGACCGAGTTCCTGCCGGTCGCCGAGATCCAGCGGCGGTACGGCCCGAGCGGCCCCCGCGACCTGGTCGGGCAGCCGGCCCGGGTCACTGACGACACCCAGATGGGGCTGGCGGTCGGCTGGGCCCTGCACGACGCCGGCCCGGCGGTCACCCCCGAGGTGCTGGAGCCGCTGCTCCGGCAGCGCTTCGTGGCCTGGGCGCAGAGTCCGGAGAACAATCGCGCCCCCGGGATGACCTGCCTGCGCGCCTGCGGCGGGTTGGCCGAGGAGGTGCGCTGGCAGGCCGCGACCATCGCCGACTCGAAGGGCTGCGGCGCCAATATGCGGGTCACCCCGGTCGGCCTGGTCCCCGACTACGACCTGGAGACTCTCGCCGGAGTCGCCCAGTTGCAGGCCGGACTGACCCACGGGCACCCGACCGGGCTCGCGGCGAGCGAGCTGACCGCGTACGCGGTCCGGGTGCTGCGGGACGGCGCCGCGCTGACCGAGCTGCCCGGCCTGCTGCGGGAGCGGGCCGTACGACAGCGCACCGTCTACCGGGCGGACTGGCTCGGCGACCTGTGGCAGCGGCCCGCCGTCGACGACCCGGTCACCTTCATCGCCCGGGGCTGGGACGAGTGCCTCGGCGTGCTCGACGCACTCGACGCGGCGTTGGCCGGGCCCGACGACGGCACCGATCCGTGCGCGGCCACCGGTGCGGGCTGGATCGCCGAGGAGGCGCTGGCCACCGCCCTGCTCTGTGCGATCCGGCACGCCGACGACCCGGTGTCGGCGCTGGCCCGGGCCGCCACCACCTCCGGCGACTCGGACTCCATCGCCTGCCTGGCCGGCGCGTTCGTCGGTGCGGCGTACGGGATGGCGGGCTGGCCCGCCGACTGGCCCGACCGGATCGAGTACGCCGACCAGCTCAGCACCCTCGGCGCCACCTGGGACTGAGCCGCCCACCTCGCTGTGCGTGTCGGGCCCGGCGGTTACGTTTGCGGGGAGGTACGAGGAGGTCGAGGTGTCCGAGGAAGCGATCCCGCAGCAGGTCGGGCCCGAACAGGAGGCGGCGGCCGGGGCGGAGCCGACCGCCGGGGCGCGGGACCGGCACGCCGAGCTGAGCACCGAGATCACCGACCACCAGTACCGGTACTACGTGCTCGACGCGCCGATCGTCTCGGACGCCGAGTTCGACACGCTGCTGCGCGAGCTGGAGGCGCTGGAGGAGCGCTATCCGGCACTGCGTACCCCGGAGTCGCCGACCCAGCGGGTCGGCGGCACCTTCTCGACGCTCTTCACCCCGGTGCCGCACATCGAGCGGATGATGTCGCTGGACAACGCCTTCACCCAGGAACAGTTGACGGGTTGGGTGGAGCGGATCGAGCGGGACGCCGGCGGCCCGGTGGACTACCTCTGCGAGCTGAAGGTCGACGGGCTGGCCATCAACCTCACCTACGAGCGGGGCCGGCTGGTCCGGGCCGCCACCCGGGGCGACACCCGGATCGGCGAGGACGTCACCGTCAACGTACGCACTCTGCGGGAGGTGCCGGAGCGGCTCACCGACGGCACCGATCCGGTGCCCGAGCTGCTGGAGGTGCGGGGCGAGATCTACTTCCCGGTGGCCGCCTTCGCCGATCTGAACGCGGGGCTGGTCGAGCAGGGGAAGCCGCCGTTCGCCAACCCACGCAACGCGGCGGCGGGCAGCCTTCGCCAGAAGGATCCCCGGATCACGGCGAGCCGGCCGCTGCGGCTGGTCGTACACGGGCTGGGGGCGCGGCAGGGGTTCGCGCCGGTGGCCCAGTCCGAGGCGTACGCGGCGCTGCGCGGCTGGGGGCTGCCGACGAGCGACCGCTGGCGGGTGGTGCCGGACCTGGCCGGCATCCAGGACTACATCGAGTACTACGCCCAGCACCGGCACGACGTCGAGCACGAGATCGACGGGGTGGTGGTCAAGGTCGACCCGGTCGCCATCCAGGGCCGGCTCGGCTCGACCAGCCGGGCGCCCCGCTGGGCGATCGCCTTCAAGTACCCGCCGGAGGAGGTCACCACCGAACTGCTCGACATCGAGGTCAACGTTGGCCGGACCGGCCGGGTGACCCCGTTCGCCGAGCTGAAGCCGGTGAAGGTGGCCGGCTCGACGGTGGCTCGGGCGACCCTGCACAACGCGCACGAGGTGGAGCGCAAGGGCGTGCTGATCGGCGACACGGTGGTGATCCGTAAGGCCGGTGACGTGATCCCGGAGGTGCTCGGGCCGATCGTGGAGCTGCGCCCGCCGGACGCCCGCCGGTTCGAGATGCCCACCCGCTGCCCGGCCTGCGGCACCGTGCTGGCGCCGTCCCGGACCGGTGACGTCGACATCCGCTGCCCGAACACCCGGACCTGCCCCGCCCAGCTCCGCGAGCGGATCTTCTATCTGGCCGGCCGGGAGGCACTGGACATCGAGGTACTCGGCTTCAAGGCGGTCGGCGCGCTGCTCGACGCGGGGGTGATCACCGACGAGGGCGACCTCTTCGGTCTGGACGAGGAGCGGCTGGCCCAGGTGCCGTTCTTCGTCAAGAAGGACGGCACGCTGGGCCGGAACGCGCAGAAGCTGCTGGAGAGTCTCGCCGCCGCGAAGGACCGGCCGCTGGCCCGGGTACTGGTGGCGCTCTCGATCCGGCACGTCGGCCCGACCGCGGCCGAGGCGCTGGCCCGGGAGTTCGGCTCGGTCGCCGCGATCGAGGCGGCCGGCGAGGCGGAACTGTCGGCGGTGGACGGTGTCGGGCCGACTATCGCGGTCAGCCTGCGGGAGTGGTTCGACGTGGACTGGCACCGCGAGGTGCTGCGCAAGTGGGCCGAGGCGGGCGTACGGATGGCCGAGGAGCGGGTCGAGCAGGGTCCGCGCCCGCTGGAGGGGCTGACCATGGTGGTGACCGGGACGCTGTCGGGGTACACCCGGGACCGGGCGGCCGAGGAGGTGCGGATCCGGGGCGGCAAGGTCAGCGGGTCCGTCTCGAAGAGGACCGACTTCGTGGTGGTCGGCGACAACCCGGGCTCCAAGGCGGAGAAGGCGGCCGCGCTGAAGGTGCCTATGCTCGACGAGGCCGGCTTCGCGGCGCTGCTCTCGGAGGGTCCGGAGGCGGCGGGTAGGCTCGTAATCAGTGACGATCAGTGATGGGTCAGTCAGCTCTGCGTAACGAAATCATGTGGGCAAGATGCGCCGTATTTCAAGTTAGTCACGACTAGGCCCGATTCGCGTCGGTCGCCCCCCACGCGGCCCGGGTCAGGGCGTTTCATGGGGGGCACGCCGCGCGGCAGCCGCCGCGCCCAGACCGAGAGGCTCGGGAGGTCACATGGAGGCCGCCGTGCTGCGGAACTCCGTCCCTCCAGATCGGACGGCGCCGTTCTTCGGCTTCGTCTGGGCTGTCGTCGGCCTAGCCGTCGGGGTCTCCGCCGTGTCGCTGCTCGCCCTGCCCGGCGAGCTGTCCCGGCTGCCGCTGGCGTTCTGGCTGATGGCGGCCCTCGCGGTCACCTTCGACGCCCGCCCGTTCAGCCCGCACGCCGAACGGCGCAGCATGTCCGTCTTCCCGTCGATCTGCTTCACCTTCGCCATCGCCCTGGAGTGGGGGCCGGGGCCGGCCATCGCGGTGCAGGCCGCCGCCGTGCTGGTCTCCGGCTGGCGGATGCGGTACGCGCCGTGGCGCACGATCTTCAACATCGCCCAGTACGCCTGCGCGCTCGCCGCCGCCGACGCGGTCGTCCGGCTCGTGCCCGGCGACGGGTTCGGATCGACCGGCCGGCTCCGGCCGCTCGACGTGCTGGTCGCGATCGGCGCGGCGGGCGCCTGGCTGACCGTCAACCACGGCCTGGTGGCCAGCGCCGTCCGGCTGCGCTTCGGCGGTCGGTGGTGGACCCGGATCCGGCAGGGGCTCGGCTTCGAGCTGCTCGCCACCGGGTCGCTGCTGCTGCTCGCCCCGGTGCTGGTCGCCGCCGCCCGGACCAGCCCGGCGCTGGTACCGATGATGGTGCTGCCGCTCTACGCGGTCTCCCGGATGGCCCGGCTCTCCGCCGAGCGGGAACAGCTCGCCCGGCAGGACCCGCTGACCGGGTTGGCCAACCGCGAGGCGTTGCTCGCCGAGGTGACCGAGCAGGTGGCGGTGCACGCCGAGCTGGCCGGCAAGCAGGCGCCCGGGGGGCAGTTGGCGCTGCTCCTGCTCGACCTCGACCGGTTCAAGCACGTCAACGACGCCCTCGGGCACGCCGTGGGGGACCGGCTGCTGGTCGAGGTCGCCGCCCGGCTGACCACGGCGGTACGCCCACCGGACGTGATCGCCCGGCTCGGCGGGGACGAGTTCGCGATTCTGGCCACCCGGCTCGACGGGGTGGCGGACGCCCGGCGGGTCGCCGACCGGGTCGTCGGGGAACTGGTCGACCCGGTGCCGCTGGACGGGCTGCCGCTGGACGTCGGGGGCTCGATCGGGATCGCGCTCTATCCCGAGCACGGCGCGGACTTCGCCACCCTGATGCGGCACGCCGACGTGGCGATGTACGACGCCAAGCACCGGGGCGACCCGGTGGCGGTCTACGCCGCCGAGTCCGACCACAACTCGGCCGAGCGGCTGAGTCTGCTGGCCGATTTGCGCCGGGTACTCGAGACCGGGGCCGACGACGCCGGTGAGATCACCCTCTACTACCAGCCGCAGATCGCGATCGCCACCGGCGAGGTGGTCGGGGTGGAGGCGCTGCTGCGCTGGCGGCACCCCCGGCGCGGCATGGTCGACCCGGAGGAGCTGATCCGGGTCGCCGAGCAGAGCGCCGTGATGCGGCTGCTGACCCGCCGGGTCGTCGACGACGTGGTGGAGCAGCTCGCGAAGTGGTCCGCCGCCGGGCTGGAGCTGCGGGCGGCGGTCAACGTCAGCGTCCGCGACCTGCACACCGGGGAGATCGCCGACCAGATCGCGGAGCGGCTCGCCCAGTACGCCGTACCGCCGTCCCGGATCCAGTTGGAGATGACCGAGGGCGCGTTGATGGCCGACCCGCGCCGGGTGCTGGCCACCATCTCCCGGCTGGACCGGATCGGGGTGGCGATCTCCCTCGATGACTTCGGCACCGGTTACTCGTCTATGCAGCACCTGCGGCGGCTGCCGCTGGCCGAGGTGAAGGTCGACCGGTCCTTCGTACTCGGAATGGTGGCCGACGCCGACGATGCCGCGATCGTCCGGTCGGTGATCGAGCTGGCCGGTGCCCTGGGGCTGCGGGTCGTCGCCGAGGGGGTGGAGGACGAGCGCACCTGGCGGCTGTTGCACGAGGCCGGCTGCGAGGCCGCGCAGGGCTGGTTCTTCGCCCGGCCGATGCCGGCCGAGGACCTGGTCACCTGGCTCGCCCGGTACCGGCCGGTCAGCCCCGCCGCCCGGCTCGGCACCGGCGGGTCCGGCCCGGCCGGCGCGGAGCGGCCCGGCTCCGGTGCCCGGACCGAGCGGAACGGCGGCCCGGGTGAACAGGACGGCGACCGGGCGGTGCGGAACGCCGACCCGGCCGGGACGCGGAACGCCGACCCGACGGCAACGCGGAACGGCAACGGTGCAGTGCAGCACGGCGAGCGACCCGGGCAGCCGGACCGGCCCGCCGGGGTGGACGCTCCGACGACCGAGCTGGACGTGCTGGCCGCGCCGGTCGATCCGGCCGCGCCGGTGACGAGGCCCGGTGGTCCGGCGAAGGCCGAGGCGGCGGCCCGGCTGCACCCGAGCGTGGAGTGAACCGGCTCCCGCAGGGGAGTCGGGGGCGGCGGCGCTCGGGGTGACAAATAGACTCGCTCAGGTCACGGCGCGCGTGCCACGCTGCGCCGGGAAAGTCGACGGCGGAAGCCGCATAGACGTCAAGGCATGAAGGGGGCACCGATGTCCGCCATCTCCCGCGAGGAGGTCGCGCACCTGGCGCGACTGTCGCGGCTCGCCGTCACCGAGGAGGAGCTGGACACCTTCGCCGGCCAGCTCGACGTGATCCTCCAGGCCGTCGCGCGGGTCGGCGAGGTGGCCGCCGCCGACATCCCGCCCACCTCGCACTCGGTGCCGCTGACCAACGTGCTCCGCGACGACGTGGTGGTGCCCGGGCTGACCCGGGCGGAGGCGCTCTCCGGGGCACCGGACAGCGAGGAGGACCGGTTCCGGGTGCCGCGCATCCTGGACGAGGACGAGCCGCCCAGCCCGCGCGGTGAGGGCCCGGCGGAAGGGAAAGCGTGACCACCATGGCTGACGTGACCAGGATGACCGCGACCGAGATCGCGGCCCTCATCGCCGGCGGCGAGGCGTCCGCGGTCGAGGTGACCCAGGCGCACCTGGACCGGATCGCCGCGGTCGACGACCGGGTGCACGCCTTCCTGCACGTCGACAGCGACGGTGCGCTGGAGGCGGCCCGCGCGGTCGACGCGAAGCGAGCCGCCGGGGAGGAGCTGGGCCCGCTGGCCGGGGTGCCGGTGGCGGTCAAGGACGTGCTCACCGCCAAGGGCGTACCGACCACGGTCGGGTCGAAGATCCTCCAGGGGTGGCGCCCGCCGTACGACTCGACGATCGTGCGCCGGCTGCGCGCCGCCGGCACGGTGATGCTGGGCAAGACCAACATGGACGAGTTCGCGATGGGCTCGTCGACGGAATACTCGGCGTACGGGCCGACGGGCAACCCGTGGGACCTGAGCCGGATTCCGGGCGGCTCCGGCGGGGGCAGCTCGGCCGCGTTGGCCGCGTACGAGGCGCCGCTGGCGATCGGCTCGGACACCGGTGGCTCGATCCGGCAGCCGGGGGCGGTGACCGGCACCGTCGGGGCGAAGCCGACCTACGGCGGCACGTCGCGATACGGGCTCGTCGCCTTCTCGTCGTCGCTGGACACCCCGGGCCCGTGCGCGCGTACCGTGCTGGACGCGGCGCTGCTGCACGAGGTGATCGGCGGGCACGACCCGCGCGACTCCACCTCGATCCCGGCGCCGGTGCCGGACGTGGTCGCCGCCGCCAGGGCCGGCGCCGGCGGCGACCTGACCGGAGTCAGGCTGGGGCTGGTCACCGAGTTCTCCGGCGAGGGCGCTGAGCCGGGGGTGATGGCCGCGTTCCGGGACGCCGTCGACGCGCTGACCAAGCTCGGTGCCGAGGTCGTCGAGGTCTCCTGCCCGCACTTCCAGTACGCGCTGCCGGCCTACTACCTGATCGCGCCGAGCGAGTGCTCGTCGAACCTGGCCCGCTTCGACGGGGTGCGGTTCGGGCTGCGGGTCGGTGACGACGGCGTGCACTCGCTGGAGGAGGTCATGTCGCTGACCCGGGACGCCGGCTTCGGCCCCGAGGTCAAGCGGCGGATCATGCTCGGCACGTACGCGCTCTCGTCCGGCTACTACGACGCCTACTACGGGCAGGCGCAGAAGGTGCGTACCCTGATCACCCGCGACTTCACCGCCGCGTTCGAGCAGGCCGACGTGCTGATCTCCCCGACGACGCCGTTCGTGGCGTTCCCGTTCGGCTCGCGCACCTCGGACCCCTACCAGATGTACCTGGCCGACCTCTTCACCATCCCGACCAACCTCTACGGCGGCCCGGGCATCTCGGTGCCGTGCGGGCTCTCCGAGGGGCTGCCGGTGGGCCTGCAGATCATGGCGCCGACGATGGCGGACGACCGGATGTACCGGGTCGGCGCCGCGCTGGAGTCGGTGATCGGCACCCTCACCCCGCCGGAGCTCTGACACAGGGACGCAACGAGACCGGCCATTGGCGAGGGAGGGAGATCGATGGCACTCGGCTCCACCGGCCCGGCCCGGACCGCCGAGACCTACCCGGTCCCGGCGCTGATGATGGCCTGGGGGCGCGGCTGGGCGGTCTCCCGGGGGACGTCCGCGCCGGTCGAGGTGCCCGGCGGCTTCCGGGTCGACGTCGGCCTGCCGGGCCATCGGGTACGCCACGTCCTGCACACCTACGACGCCGACGCGCTCGGCCGGCTCGGTCGGGAACTGACCGCTCCGGGCACCTGGATCAAGGTGAGTGGGGATCCGGCCGAGTTCTGGGCCGCCCTGCCCGAGGGGTGGACGATGGGCCCGGCCGGATACCTGATGAGCGTGCGGTTCCGCGCGGAGCCGGTCCGGCCGCCGGCGCCGTACACGGTCCAGGTCGATACCGAGCCCGGCGGCGAGGTGGTCGTCGCGACGGTGCGGGACGGTGCAGGCGGCAGGGCCGCGTGGGGGCGGCTGGCGCCGGCCGGGGAGTTCGGCATCGTCGACAAGGTCGAGACCGAGGCGGCACACCGGCGACGCGGCCTGGGCGCTGTGCTGATGCGTACCCTCGCGGCGCGGGCGGCGGCGGGCGGGCTGCGTACCGGAATCCTGGTTGCCACCGACGACGGACGGGCCCTCTACCGGATCCTCGGCTGGGTCGTCCGCTCCGACGTGCCCGCGGCGTACCGCCCGGAGGTTCACCCCGGATAGGGGCTGTCGAGGCGCCCGCTGCGCAGGGCGCTCGCCCACCAGGTCAGCTCGTCGAGAATCGTCTCGGCGGCCTGCCGGGTGGCTGCGTCCACGGTGAGCACACCGTCGCGGCCGACGAGACTCCAGGGTGCGGTCGGCGCGGCGCAGTTGCGGGTGGTGGCGGCGTACAGCTCGGCGAAGACCGGGCGCAACTGTTCGGCGGCCCGGATGCCACCAGATCCGGCGCCGTAGCAGACGAAGGCGACGGGCTTGAAACGCAACGAATGTTGAGGTCAAGCCTTCCGGGTATCGCAGGCGTCGCGAGTGTCGCCGCCGTTGCGGACGTGCAGCCGGAGATGTCGGTCGGGCTGGCCATAATCGAACGCATGCCGGACCGAGGACCGCCGCCGGAGGGGCCGGCGCAGGACACCGTGACGCTGTGGCGGCCGACCGGACAGGCCGAACTGGACCTGGTGGCAGCCTCGGGTTGGCGGGCCTGGCCGGCGCGGCTGCCCGAGCAACCGATCTTCTACCCGGTTCTCAGCCGCGGCTACGCCACCAGGATCACCCGGGAGTGGAACGTCCCTGCCGGCGGCGTCGGGTACGTCACCTCGTTCCAGGTACGCCGGCAGTTCCTCGACCGCTATCCGGTACGGCAGGTGGGCGGCGACGACATTCGCGAGTACTGGATCCCGGCCGAGGAACTGGCCGAGTTCAACGCGAACATCGTGGGTGCGATCGTCGAGCAGGCGGACTACCGGGGGCCGGTGCCGGCCGAGGAGTTCGGCGTGGCGGAGTCGCTCGGGGCCGTGCTCCCCGCCGCCTGGCGCGACTACCTGCGGAGCGAGTCGTGGTTCCACCGTGGCTGGCTGCCCAGCGGGTGCTACCTCTGGCTCTACCCACCGCACGAGTCGGTCGAACTTCTCGACGCCTGGGGCGAGGAGGCCGCCGCCAACCATCCCGGTGTCGCGATCATCGGTGGCGACGGCTCACGGGAGCATCTTGTGCTGGATCTTCGGCAGGATCCGGTACCGGTGCTGTTGGTCGACATCAGCAGTGCGGGCTGGGCGGAGGCGATCCCCCAGGCCGACGACGTCGGTTCCTTCGTCGAGCGGGTCGAGTCAGGTCAGTTCGACATCACCTGGGACGAAGCCTGAGGGCGCGAGCTGGCGGGCCGGCCCGGCGTCCAGTCGTGTCCAACCAGGTCCAGGATGCCCGGCGACACCGCTGGACATCGGTGACCCTCTTCCTCAGTAGCCGCGCCGGCGGGGCCGGCGCAGGTGTCTACCGAGGAGGAGCCAGGCCATGAGAGTTTTAGCGGAGCGGGCCACCTGGGCAACAACGGTGGCGATCGCGCTGGTGACGGCAGCGGTACCCGCGCTGGTACTGAGCCAGTCGGCGAGCGCCGCACCCGCACCGGGTCTGGACCCGGGCGCGACCGCGGAGGCGTGGGTGGCCGGTCGGGCCGCGTACGGGCCGGGCGTCACCGAGCACCAGGCGATCGTGGCGTACTGGACGCCGGAGCGGATGCGGGCGGCGCGGCCGGTCGAGGAGTCACCCGCCTACCAACAGGCGGTCAAGCGGTACGTCGACAGTGGACAGGCCGCCGGCCAGGCGGTCGACCGGGGTGCCCGGCTGACGGTCCCGCCGACCGCCGGTGAACTGGGTACCCCGAACGCCGGTCCGGTGCCGGCGGCGTTGAACCCGAACTTCGCCTCCAACCACCCGACCGCGCGCACCAGTGGCAAGGTCTTCTTCACCCTGGCCACCGGCAACTTCGTCTGCTCCGGCACGGTGGTCAACTCCGAGGGTCAGGACACCGTCTGGACCGCCGGGCACTGTACCCACCCCGGCGGCCCGGGTGGCGCGCCGGCCACCAACTGGGCCTTCGTGCCCGCGTTCGACGACGACCTCGCCAACCCCCGGCCGTTCGGCACCTGGACCGCGTCCCGGCTGTTCCCGGCGCCGGGCTGGACCGCCAGCTCGAACTTCAACGAGGACATGGCGGTGGCGGTCATGAACACGCTCAACGGCCAGCACATCGTCGCCCGGCTCGGCGGCCAGGGCCTAGACGTGAACCGGGGCCTGAACGTCCCGATCAACGCCTTCGGCTACCCGCAGGAGGCGCCCTTCGACGGCGGCAACCTGATGCGCTGCTCCGGCACCTCGCAGCCGGAGTCCGCCGGCGCCACCCAGACGATCCGGATCCCCTGCGACATGACCCGGGGCTCCAGCGGCGGCGGCTGGCTGCTCAACTGGGACGGCAACTTCGGCTTCCTGTACGGCGTCAACAGCCGGATCGACCGGATCGTCAACCCGACGATCATGATCTCGCCGTTCTTCGACAACACCGCGCTGAACCTCTACAACCAGACCAGGAACCTCTGATCGTCCGGGCGGTCGCTGTCTGACCGACGCTGTCCGGGGTGGGCCGGTGGACCGGCCGCCCCGGGCAGTGCCGTGTTATCGGGCCATCACCGGCTGCCGCTGGTTCCGGCCGAGGAACTCGCGGATGTGTCCGACGATCTCGTCGACGTGGGTCTCCAACGCGAAGTGGCCGGTGTCGAGCAGGTGGATCTCGGCGTCCGGCAGGTCCCGCTGGAAGGCGCGGGCACCGTCCGGGCCGAAGATCGGGTCGTTGGCGCCCCAGACCGCGAGCAGCGGCACCCGGGTCTGCCGGAAGCACTCCTGGGCCCGTGGATAGAGGTCGATGTTCGTCTGGTAGTCCCGGAAGAGCTGGAGTTGGTTGTCGTGGTTGCCGGGCCGGCCGAGCACCTCCATCGCGTGGTGCCAGGCGTCCGGGCTGGCCAGGCTGACGTCCGGCACCCCGGTCTCGTACTGCGCCCGGACCTCCGGCTCGGTGAAGGCCCGCCGGGCGGCGGCCTCGTTCTCCGGTCCGGGATCCTGTGCGTACGCGAAGAGCGGCTTCCAGAACTTCTCGACGAACCCCTCCTGGTACGCGTTCCCGCTCTGGCTGATGATCGCCGATATGCTCTCCGGCCGGCGCAGCAGCAGCCGCAGCGCTATCGGCGCACCGTAGTCCTGCATGTAGACGGCGTACCGGCGGATGTCGAGCTGGTCCAGCAGCCCCATGGTCACGTCGGTGAGCGCGTCGAAGGTGTACGGGAAGTCGCCCAGCGGCGGGACGGAGGAGTAGCCGAACCCGATGTGGTCCGGCGCCACCAGGTGGTAGTCGTCGGCCAGCGCCGGGATCAGGTGCCGGAACATGTGGGAACTGGTCGGGAAGCCGTGCAGCAGGACCAGTGGAGGGGCGTCCGGCGGGCCGGCCTCGCGGTAGAAGACGTCCAAGCCGTCGACCGTCGCGGTCCGGTGGTGTACTCCGCCGATCATCGTTCCTCCTGGATCGCCCCGTCCGATCTGCACCTTTCTCCCCATATTGCCCGCGGCCCTGCCTCCTCCGGGCGGGTATCGACGCTGGCGGACGTACCCGATCCGGTCCGGGAACGGCGGGGCCGGCGCGCCGACGGCGGCCGACCCCGACGGAGCTGGCGGGTCAGGGCTGGAGGAACCACGGACTGGTGTACGCGACACCCCAGTCGTTGCACGGGTGGTTCGCCGGCCCGGGGCTGGCGTTCGGCTGGGTCGGGTCGGAGATCCGCAGCACCACCCAGTGCCCGTCGGCGATGTCGAGCGGCACGGTGAACTGGACGACTCCCCGACCGGCCTCGATGTCGACCACCTCGGGCACCACCGGCGCGTCGCTGCCCGGCCGGAGTACCTGGATCCGCAGCGGCCTGCCCACCCAGTCGGGTCCCCGGTCGAGGTCGACCGAGAAGGTCACGTCGGCCCGGCCGACCGGCAGGACGCCGCCCATCCGGACCCCGTTCGCGGTCGCGTCGAGCCGCAGCCCGGAGACCCGGGTGGCGAAGAACCGGCGGGCCCGCATCGCGGCCAGCACCTCCTGCCGGGTGTTCTGGGTGACCCAGAGCCCGGTCCGGCCCTTGCCCTCCGGGAAGCCCCAGTTGGTGCCGTGCTCGTCGGAGACACCGGTGAGGCCGGGCCGCCAGCCGGCGTTCAGGCAGGCGACCAGCGGAGAGGTCTGGCCGCTGCCCCAGCCGTCGAAGAGGTAGTCGTCGCCCCGGTTGAACATCTCCAGCCCGATCATCGGCTCGCGGACCCCGGCGACGTACCGGAAGTTGTCGAACCGGCCCACCTCGCGCCCGGGATGGTTGAATCCGGCCACCCCGCCGGAACTGCCGATCCAGTCGTAGAGCCGGCTCATGCTCGACGACTGGAGCAGGTCGGTGTAGTTGCCGGTGAACCAGACGTTGACGTGCCCGAGCAGCGGATGCGACCACTCGAAGCCCCGGATCGCGGTGTACTGGCCGGGGTCGTCGGCGGCGTCGGCCAGTTGACCCGTGCGGTCCCACTCCGACCGGGACAGCCCCTCGATGGAGAAGAGCGTGCTGTGGTCGGTGAGCGCGGCGACGTCCAGGCCGGCCTCGCGCATCGAGGCGAAGGCCAGCGCCGGGTCACCGTCGCCGTCGGACATTAGGGTGTGGTTGTGCAGGTCGGCGTGGACCAGCGTGGTGCCCTGGGTGATCAGGGAGGCCCGCGAGGCGCCGGTGCCCGCCGCCCGGTTCGGCCCAGCCGCCCGGGAGGTGGTGGCGGCGTGTGCGGTGCCAGGAGCGGCGGCGAGGGTCAGCAGCCCGCCGGCGGCCGCGATCAGCGTACGCCGGCTGGTACCGGTCGGGGTGTGTCCGGTCTCCGCATGGGTGTGAGTCATGCGGGACAGTGCATACCGTGGCCGGCAACGCGACGGTAGCCGCAGTTGGCCGGACGGTTAAGTCTGTCGATCGCTCAGTGGACCCGAGTAGGTGACGTGGAACCGCGGAGGTGACGGTCACCGGCCCCCGGGGGTTCCCGGCGGTGCGGAGCCGGTCGCCGGGGCCGGCCCGGGCGGCTCCGACCACGCCCGGTGTCAGGCCGGCGCCGGCAGGTGCCGGTGGGCCGGAAGTCGCCCGAATTATTGCCCCTGATCAGCCGCAGGCGGACCAATGGCACCGAAGTGATCTATTAGGGTGCCTTGTCATGACTGGTGGTTCAGGTGACGGGTTCACGGTAGACCCGACAGCACTGGAGACCTTCTCCAAGACCAGCTACGGCCGGGCGGACGACTTCGACGAGGTCCGTGGCCGGCTCCGGGAGGGCGCCGTCGGGCGCTCCTCCTTCGGCATCATGCCCGCCTCGTTCACCCTCTACGACCAGTACGAGTCCTGCCTGGACGAGTGCCTCCAGGCCCTGGCGGACGGGGTCGAGGTGATGGAGGTGATCGCCGACGCGGTCACCGCCGAGCGGGACTCGTACCTGAACAGCGACGCCGCCGCGCAGGCACGGTTCGGCGCCTGACCGGGCACGGCCGCGCCGCCACGGCCGCGCGGCGCACCGAAGACCACGAAGGGGGGCGCAGTGTCGACCGTCGCGCTCGAACGCAGCAAAACCTATTTCGAGCAGTTCGTCGGCTCCGTACCGGAGCCGCTCCAGGGTTTCAGCCGGACCGTGCTGTCGCCATTCGAGCAACTCCTCGAACAGGTGGGCGGCGATCCTGACGACCTGATGCGGGGTGCGGAACGCTGCCTCGCCGCGTCGAACGACGTGCTGGGCATCGCGGCCCAACAGCAGACCGACCGGGCCCAGCTCCAGCCGCCGGCCTGGGGCGGCAGCGCCCAGGAGGCGTTCCAGACCGGGCTGGCCAACGTCGAGGAGACCATCCGGCAACTCGCCGAGGGACTGAACGCGGCCAAGGAGGTCCTGATCGAGGCGGCGAACGCGGCCGTCGACGCGTTCAACCTGCTCTGCGAGCTGATCTTCGAGTTCCTGACCGCCTTCCTGATCGAGGCGATCATCGCCGCCGCCGCGGCGTTCTTCAGCTTCGGCGCGTCGATCGCCGCCTTCGTCGTACGCTGGCTGGCCCGGCTGGCGCTGACACTGGGCCGGGGTGCCCGGATCGTCAGCAAGCTGGTCCGGGTGCTGGTGAAGCTGGCCCGCAAGCTGGACGACGTCAAGGCACTGCTCACCCGCTACCGCCGGCGGGTGATGGAACTGCGCAAGCTGAAGAAGGAATACGCCGTGTGGCGGCAACAGGGCCGTACCGCGCAGGGGCGGGCGATCCTGGCGGAGCACAGTCTCAAGGTCGGCGTGCCCCGGTTCGTCTTCAACCAGATCTCGCCGGTCAACCTGAGCGGGAAGGGCGGTGCGGTGCTGGACACCGCCGTCGGCATGCACGACATCTCGGACGGGACGAAGGACCGCAGCTACGCGACCGACGGCACCTACCGGGCGGACATCGGCCCGTACACCAAGAGCGCGCAGGATCTGATCGACTCGGTGGGCTGACCGGCCGCCCGGCGGACGGTGGCGCACCCGTACCGAAGCGGACGAGGGTAGGAGAGGACGACGTGGCGGAATATCCCGCGCTGGATCGGCTGGAGCAACTCGCGAACGGCCTGGACGGCCTGCAGTTCCAGATGAACCGGCGGATCGAGGAGCTCCAGGCGCAGCCGGTCGAGCTGGAGAGCGAGAGCGGTGCCGTACGGGTGGCGGTCGACCACGGCGGCCGGGTGGACCGGGTCGAGATAACCTCCCGGGGCATGCGGTACAGCCCGGACCAGCTCGGCGCGGAGATCACCGGCACCATCCGGCGGGCGCAGCGGGAGGCGACCCGGCGGTTGCAGGACTCCATGCGGGAGGTACTGGGCAACGCCGCCGACGACTATCCGCTGGGCTGAGCCGTGCCCACCGACTACCGCCATCTCTACGCCGACGCGGTCGCGACCAAGCTCGAACCGGGCGAGGCGATCCTGGCGCTGAGCGAGGCGAAGCGTCCGCACGGGCTGGCCCCGGACCCGCCGCCCCGACCGCCGGACCCCGCCCCGGGCGACGGGTCGGCCGTGGCCGGGATGGGGTTGGCCAACGTGGCGCTCAGCGGTGTCGAGGCGATCGACAACATCGGCGGCGGGGGTCCGACCGACTGGTTGATCCGGCTGTTCTTCGGCCGGGCCGCACGCGGCCGGCTCGACTCGGTCGCCGCCGACTACGTCCGGGCGGTACCCACCGACGCCAAGCTGCTGGCGGTGGTCACCGACCGGCGGCTCGTGGTGTTCCGGATCGGCCGCTCCACCGAGGTGCGGCCGTTCGGGGAGCGGCGTAAGCCTGTGGTGGCGGCGAAGCTGAAGCCCCTCTGGTCGGTGCGGCGGGCGGAGGTGACCGGGGCACGCCGGCGCTGGCACCGGCTGCACGGCGCTCGGCTCCGGGTGACCTTCCGGGACGGCTCCTGGCTGGAGCTGACCGGCCCGCTCTGCATGGGACGGCAGCGGGCCGGCGAACTGCGCGAAACGCTCGGCTGTTGAGCCCGACCATGTCCCGAAGTTCGCCGCTGGACGGCTGGCGTACGGCGTTCGTGGCCGAGGCCCGGCGGCGCGGGGTGCCCGGCGCGGAGATCCGGGCCGCGCTGGCCGAGGTCGACACGTACTGCGCCGATCCGGGGGCGGATCCGACCGAGGCGTTCGGCGAACCGACCGAGTATGCCGCAGCGCTCGCGCACGGGCTCCGCGCGGCGCAACCGGATCCGGACGGCCGGCGGAGATCGCCCTGGCTGGGCGCGTTCGTCGCCGCCAGCACCCTGGTCGGGGTGATGGCGCTGCTCGCCGGGGTGGAGGCGGTGACCGGGTACGGGACCGCCGAGGTCACCGTCGGCCAGCTCGTCTCGGCACTCGCCGGGGTGGCCGGAATCGTCCTCGGCGTCGCGCTGCTGTTCCGGCCGGGTGCGGCGTACCGGCCGGCTCCGGACTGGCGGTTCGGCCTGGTCGGGGCCGCCGCGATCGCGGTGACGACGGTACCGGTGCTGGCCTGGCCACGGGTGGCTGCCCGGCTGCCCGGCTGGCTGCTGCTCGGGGCCGGCGTACTGCTGCTGGTGGCCGCCTGGTGGCCGCTCGCCTCCGGCCGGCTGCTCGCCGGCCGGCCGGTCGGGGCGACCCCGGGAGCTGCGGCGCCCGGCCCGATCTGGCGTACCCGGATCGTCCGCTGGGGCCTGCCGGTCGCGCTGCTCTGCGTGCTGGTCGTCGCCGTCCTGCTCGACGGTGGCGTCACCTCCTGACAGGCCTGGCCGGTCCGTCGAGCCGGAGCCGGCGGTCCAGGTCGAGCCGGGCCCGGCCAGCCCGGTGGGACGAGCCGAGCGGGCGCACAGGCGGGGCAGCTCGACAGTCTCTGCCGCAGGCACCCTTTCTGCCGGAGGCATCCCTGAGCCACCTCTGACCGGGCCGACCGGCGTCCGGCTCCGTCCGAGGCGTGCCCGCCGCGCGGCCGTCACGGGCCCGTCCGGTACTCCGTCCGGTGTATGTGCTGCTCCACCCGCGCAGTCGCGGGTGTCGGCCGTAGGCTGACGCGCCGCCGGCCCGTGCCGCCTAGCGTCGATGCCGTCGACCTCGCGAAAGCGTGAGGCAGGCTTGCCGAAGGAGGAGGCCAGGATGACAACGACGGTCCCGCGATCACCGGACCCGGCCGGGGTGGCGGTCGAGGACGACCACACCGTGCCGGTGCGCGACGAGCATCGGGCCGGCGGCCTCACCGGCCGGCGCCGTCCCGCCTGGAACACCCTTTCCCTGGTCGCCCTGACCCTGCTGGGAGTGCCGGTCGGCACCGCCGTCGCCGGGGCGCCGATCACCTATGAGGGCACCCTGCCGTTGGCTACCTGGCTCGCCCTCTTCCTGCTGCTGCGCCGCCGCTGGCCGGTGGTGGTACTGCTGGCCAGCCTGGCGGCCGTCACCGCGTTCCGGGTCGCCGACCTGACCGGGGCCGGCTGGGTCTGGCCGGCGTCGGTGATCCTCTTCCTGCTGGCGGCTGACGACACACCCCGGCGCCACGGGCTGCGCTGGGCGGTCGGGGCCGGGCTGTTCCAACTGACCTTCGCGGTCAACTGGCAGTGGACGACCGAGGGTCAGGACGTGCAGCGGGCGATCGGCGAGGTGGGCGGTGAGGCGCTCGGCCTGGCCCTGACCATCGCGGTCGCGGTCGCGTTCCGGAACTGGCTTCGCTGGCGCGCCGAGCTGGCTGCCGGGCTGGCCCACGCCGAGCAGGAGCGACGGCTGGAGGCGGATCGCCGGGCCGCGGAGGAGCGGTTGCAGATCGCCCGTGAGCTGCACGACGTGGTGGCGCACACGCTGACCGTGGTGGGCGTGCAGTTGCGGGTGGTGGACGAGGCGCTGGAGGACTCGACCGACGAGGCGCGGGCCGCGCTGCGTACCGCCCAGGAGGTCCGGGCCAAGGCGGTGGGTGACCTGCGGTCGCTGATCGACGTGCTGCGTGCCCCGGGCGACCGGCCGGACGCGGAGAGCGTCCCGGCCCCGCAGGCCGACCTGGGCGACCTGGCCGAACTCACCGCCCGCACCCGGGCCAGCGGCCTGGAGGTCGTACTCGACGTCACCGGCGACCCCGGCACGGCCCCCGCCCCGGTGACGCTGGCCTGCTACCGGGTGATCCAGGAAGCCCTGACCAACACCGTGAAGCACGCGGGTGCGCGGAGGGCGACGGTAAGGTTGGCGATCACTCCCGAATCGGTGCTGGTCGAGGTGGTGGACGACGGCGGCGGCCCCGGCCCGGCGGCGGTGCCGGGGCACGGCATCAACGGGATGCGGGAACGGGTCGCCGCGCTCGGCGGCACCCTCACCGCCGGACCGGCCGACGGTGGCGGCTACGCGGTGCACGCCACGATTCCTGTGGCAGGCTTCCGACCGTGACGATCAGCGTGCTGCTCGCCGACGACCAGGTCCTGGTGCGGGCCGGATTCCGCAGCCTGCTGAGCCGGGGCCGGGACATCGAGGTGGTCGGCGAGGCGGCCAGTGGCGACGAGGCGGTCCGGCAGGCCCGTACCCTGCGCCCGGACGTCGTGCTGATGGACATCCGGATGCCGGGCCTGGACGGCCTCGCCGCCACCGAGCGGATCGTGACCGACCCGGCGATGTCCGGCTGCCGGGTCATCATCCTGACCACCTTCGAGACCGACGAGTACGTCTTCGCCGCCCTGCGGGCCGGAGCCAGCGGATTCCTCACCAAGGAGATCGAGCCGGCCCAGCTCCGCCAGGCGGTCGGGATCGTCGCCGCCGGTGAGGCGCTGCTGTCGCCGAGCGTCACCCGCCGGGTCATCGAGCAGTTCGCGCACCGGCCGGCGGCGGCCACCGACACCGGGGCGCGGCTGGCGGTGCTCACCGAACGGGAGCGCGAGGTGCTTCGGCTGGTCGCCACCGGGCTGTCCAACGAGCAGATCGCCGGGCGACTCTTCATCAGCCCGCTGACCGCCAAGACCCACATCACCCGGGCGATCGCCAAGCTCGGCGTCCGGGACCGGGTCCAGTTGGTGATCGTGGCGTACGAGACCGGCCTGGTCCGCCCCGGCACTCCGGCCGAGCCACCGGGCTGAACCGGGCGCCCGCCGGCTCGGCGGCGAAACCCGGGCGAGCCCGGGTCGGGCCAACGATTAGGCTTGCAGGGTTCTGTCCGGATGCCGCCGGGGGGCCGGCTGCCGCCCGAGAGCTGGGAGTCATGATGAGCACGACCGTCCTGCCCTCGTACGACGACGTCGTCGAGCGCTACGCCCCGGTGATCGGCCTGGAGACCCACGTCGAGCTGGGCACGAAGACCAAGATGTTCTGCGGCTGCCCGACCGACTTCGGCGGCGAGCCGAACACCCGGGTCTGCCCGGTCTGCCTCGGGCTGCCCGGCTCGCTGCCGGTGGCCAACAAGGCCGCGATCGAGGCGACCATCCGGATCGGCCTCGCGCTGAACTGCTCGATCGCGCCATGGAGCCGGTTCGCCCGGAAGAACTACTTCTATCCGGACATGCCGAAGAACTACCAGATCAGCCAGTACGACGAGCCGCTCTGCGTGGACGGCTGGCTCGATGTGGAGATCGTGGGCGAGGATGGCCAGCCCGAGCTGTTCCGGGTCGGCATCGAACGGGTGCACCTGGAGGAGGACACCGGCAAGACCCTGCACGTCGGTGGCGCCACCGGGCGGATCCACGGCGCGACCGAGTCGCTGGTCGACTACAACCGGGCCGGCATCCCGCTGGTCGAGATCGTCACCAAGCCGATCCCCGGTACCGGCGCCAAGGCCCCGATCGTGGCCCGGGCGTACGTCACCGAGCTGCGGGACGTGATCCGCTCGCTGGGCGTCTCCGACGTCCGGATGGAGGAGGGCTCGCTGCGCTGTGACGTGAACACGTCGCTGTCGCCGGCCGGCTCGGCGGAGTGGGGCACCCGTACCGAGACGAAGAACGTCAACTCGCTGCGCTCGGTCGAGCGGGCGGTCCGCTCGGAGATGCTGCGCCAGGCGGCCGTCCTCGACTCCGGCGGCCGGATCGTGCAGGAGACCCGGCACTTCCACGAGGACACCGGGGACACCACGTCGGGCCGGTCCAAGGAGACCGCCACCGACTACCGCTACTTCCCCGAGCCGGACCTGGTGCCGCTGGCCCCGGACCCGGCCTGGGTCGCCGAGCTGAAGGCGGCGCTACCGGAGCTGCCCCGGGTGCACCGGAGGCGGTTGCAGCAGGAGTGGGGGCTGAACGACCACGACATGCAGTCGGTGCTGAACGCCGGTGCGGTCGAGCTGATCGAGCAGACCGTGGCCGCCGGCACCACCCCGGCCGGCGCCCGGAAGTGGTGGCTCGGCGAACTGTCCCGGCGGGCCAACGAGGCCGGTGTCGAGCTGGCCGCCGTGGGCGCCACCCCGGCCCAGGTGGCCGAGCTACAGAAGCTGGTCGACGCGGGCAAGCTCAACGACAAGCTGGCCCGGACCGTGCTGGAGGGCGTGGTGGCCGGCGAGGGCTCGCCGAGCGAGATCATGGCCGCGCGGGGTCTGGAGGTGGTCTCCGACACCGGGGCGCTGACCGCGGCCGTGGACGAGGCGATCGCCGCCAACCCGGACATCGCGGCCAAGGTGCGGGACGGCAAGGTGGCCGCGGCCGGAGCCCTGGTCGGGGCTGTCATGAAGAGCACCCGGGGGGCGGACGCCAAGACCGTCCGCTCGCTGATCCTGTCCCGGCTCGGCGTCGAGGGCTGACCGTTCCGGCGGGGCTTCGTCGGCGTCAGCCGGTGGGGGTCGGGTCCGGCGGCGGCGCACCGGCCGGCGGGACCGGGCTGGCCGGAGTGGGCGTACCGGGGGTCGGGGTGGCCGGGACAGGTGGCTCCGGCTCCTCGACCACGTGCCGTTCCAGGTTGACCTGCGCCTCGCCGGTGCCACCGAGCAGGATGTCGTCGTACGCCTGGAGCGCCCGCTGCTGGTCGAAGTAGAGCACCGACATCGCCAGCGGGGTCGGCTTGTCACCCTCCAGGCCGCGCAGCCCCGCCCCGCCGGTGGAGCCCTGCACCTGGAGCTGGGTCGGCATCGCGTCCGGCACCCGCGGCAGTTCGCGTACCTCGCGGTGGTGGGTGTGCCCGGCCAGCACCAGCGGTACGACGCCGGAGAGCGCGTCGGCCGACGCCGGATCGTGCACCAGGGCGATGTCGACCGGCTTGCCGGAGGCCCGGATCGTCGAGGCGAGCTTCTCGCCGGTCCCGGTCACCTGGTCGACTGTCTGCGGCAGGCTGCCGGATCCGGCCGGCGAGGTCTCCTTGTCCGGGGTGAACCGAGGGTCTCCGATGCCGGCGATAGTCAACCCGCCGACGTTGACGATCGAGTTGTCCAGCACGATCGCGTTCGGCTGCCGGCCGACGGCGGCGGCGGTGGCCGGCGAGTCGTGGTTGCCCCGGATGAAGACGTACGGGACCTTCAGCAGGCCGATGGAGCCGACGAAGGACGCCTCCGGCTCGCTGCCCCAGTCGGTGATGTCCCCGGTGTCGATCACCATGTCGATCTTGAATTGCTCCACCACCGTCCGGACCACCTGCCAGGCGGTCGGATTCAGGTGCAGGTCCGAGACGTGCAGCACCCGTACGGTGCCCTGCTCCTGGTCGAAGACCGGCAGGGTGGAGACGGTGGTGTAGAGCTGGCTGACGTTGCCGACCATCCGCTGGAGCTGGTCGGCGTACCGGCCGTAGTCGTTGGCGATCCTCCGGGCGTCGCCGACGATCGCCGGGGCGTTGACCAGCAACCCCTCGTAGCGGGGCTCCTCGATCGAGTCCGGCCGGAAGGTCAGCGCGGCGATGCCCAGGCTGCCGCCGGTGATCACCAGTGCCAGCCCGCCGGCCCAGGCCACCCGACGGGTACGCCGGAAGACCAGCGCCGCCAGGATCATGGTGGCCAGTACGGAGACCGCGACCGTGCGTACGCCGACCCGGATCACCCCGTTGGTCACGTCGCTGACGGCGGACTGGCTGGCCCGGCTGATGCTGGCCGGATCGTCGATCAGCGCCTCGGTGCGCCGCTGGTCCAGCGAGCCGAGCCGGACCGAGAGGTGCGCCGGGCCGGCATGGCTGCTGAGTTGGAGCGCGCCGAGCGGCGGAATGGTGACCGTGGTGCCGCCGTCGACCGAGGGCGTGATCGCCATCTCCGCCCGGAACGGCCCGATGTCGGTCTGCATCCGCCCCCCGAGCAGGGCTCCGACCACGATCCCGACCACCGTGACACCGATGATCGACAGGGCGAGTCCGGCCCGGCGGCTCGGTTTCGAGGTCAGGACGGCGCGGCCACCCCGTACGGCGGTACGCCCCCAGCGCAGCAGCGCCGCCGGGAGCAGCACACGCCGAACCGCCGGGGGTGGTGTGCCCCCGGCGGTTCGGGTGTCATTCCTCCGCCTGTCCATGCTCCATCATCACCTGCCCAAAGCGACATCTTCAAAACCCGCCGCAGGTCCCGCCCCATTTCCACCGCGGGTATGAGCTAGCTCTCCCACCCGTGCCGCCCCGCCGGGCCGGACGCGCTGGACGCGGCGGCCCGACCGGGGACGGCACGGACATCTCCGGGACCGTGCCGGCGTGCTGTCCACCCCGTCCGCCGGGGATGTCAGCTCTTTCCCGCCGCGCCACCGGAGAAGACCAGCCGGAAGATCCGGTCGTCCTCAGGAGCGGGGTCGCGCTTGCCGTCGTGGTTGGAGGTGGAGATCCACAACGAGCCGTCCGGTGCGGCGACCGCCGTACGGAGCCGGCCGTACTCGCCAACCAGCAGCGGGCGGGGCTGGCCCAGTACGGTGCCGTTGGCGGTGAGTTCCACCAGCCAGAGCCGTTCGCCCCGCAGGCAGGCCGCCACGAAGACCCGGTCGATCATCGCCGCGCCGGAACAGGACGCCTCGGCGGTGGTCCAGGTGACCAGCGGATCGACGTACTTCTCGGCGTCCGCGCCGCCTCCACCGCGCCCCTCGACCTCGGGCCAGCCGTAGTTCTTGCCCGGCGTGATCAGGTTGATCTCGTCCCACTGGTTCTGGCCGAACTCGGTGGCATAGAGCCGCTTGTTGGCGTCCCAGGCGATGCCCTGCACGTTGCGGTGCCCGTACGACCAGACCAGGGAGTTCGGGAACGGGTTGCCCGGGGCCGGCTTACCGGCCGGGGTCATCCGGAGGATCTTGCCGCCGAGGCTCTTGAGATCCTGCGAGAGCCCACGCTCCGAGGCGTCCCCGGTGGTCGCGTAGAGAAAGCCGTCCGGGCCGAAGCCGAGCCGTCCGCCGTTGTGGATGCCGGAGAGCGGGATGCCGGTGACGATCGGTGTCGGCCTGGCGCCCAGGGTCAGCTTGGCGATCCGGTTGTCCTCGGACGTCGAGTAGTAGATGAAGACCGTCTTGTCCCGCTGGTAGGCCGGGGAGACGGCGATGCCGAGCAGTCCGCCCTCGCCGGCCGCGTCGACCTCGTCGACGGTCTGCACGGTGCTGACCTTGAGCCCGTTCGTGTCGGACTCCGGGCCGACCTTGAGGATCTTGGCGGTGTCCCGTTCGGTCACCAGCGCCCCGCCGTCGGGTAGGAACGCGATGCCCCAGGGGATCTGCAGCCTGCTCGCGAGTACGGTGGCCGCGACCTGCTGCCCGGCCCCGTTCTGGCTGGGCGAGACGGACGGGGTGGGGAACTTCGGCGGTTCACCGGCCGGATCCGGTTCCGGCTCGCCAAAGGCACAGCCACTGGTGAGGAGTACGGCCGCCGCACAGAGCGCGACCGCCGCGCGTCGACGGCTGAGTCTGGGGTACGGACGAGCGCTCACCCGGACCAGGGTAGTCCGATCCCGCCGCGTGCCGTCGGTCCGCTCGATCATTGAACCTTTTTCAACCTCCCCGTGCGGTCCGTGGTGTCCACCGGTGGAAGTCGGGGCGAACGCGTCGCGCTGTCCGGGTTGAAGAAGTTTCATTCCACCGATCTTCCGGAGTCGTCGCTGGTCGGGGCGCCGGCCGGGTGATCGTGCCGGCCCGGCGCCGTCCGTCGGGTCGTCAGGACCGGTCGACCCGGCACCGTGACGAGTCGCGGCGGCCGGGGCGGGTTCCCGGAACGGCCGGGCTGAGGGCCCCCAGACCGGATCAATAACCCCGGTAACGCGCGAACGGTGCCGATAAGAAGAATCGGGCATGTCGCCGCGCGGATCGCCGGTCCGGCCGTGCGAAACTGCCCGGCATGGCGCTCGCCACCACATCGGAGCTGACGGAGCCGCCATCCCGGTCCACCCGATGGCGACCCGCTCCCGGGCGGGTCGCCGGCGTCCTCGGCGTGCTCGGCGTCGGCTACCGGCTGGGGCTGCTGCTCGCCGAGGTACCACCGAGCAACAGCGACGAGGCGGTCACCGGGCTGGTGGCCCGGCACGTCGCGCAGGGGCGGGAGTTCCCGCTCTTCTTCTACGGCCAGTACTACATGGGCGCCCTGGAGTCCTATCTCGCCGCGCCGCTGTTCGCGGTCCTCGACTCGTCCACCTTCGTGCTGCGGTTGCCCAACCTGCTGCTCTACGCCGCCTTCCTGGCGCTGATGTGGCAGCTCACCCGCCGGCTCTACACCCCCTGGCTGGCGGCGGCCACCGTCGGCCTGCTCGCCCTCGGCTCGGACCGGATCGTGAAGAACCAACTCATCGCGGGTGGCGGCTATCCGGAGATGAATCCGGCCGGCGCGCTGCTGGTGCTGCTGGCGGTCAACCTCGGACTCGGCGTCGTACGCCGGCCCGGCCCGGCGTACGCGGGTTTCGGGCTGGTCGCCGGACTCACCCTCTGGGACGACTGGCTGATCCTGCCGTACGTCGGCGCGGCCGCCGCGGTGCTGCTCGGGTTCGGGTGGCGGTCGCTGGTCAGCCCGGCCGGCGTGGCGCTCGGCGCCGGGCTGGCGGTCGGACTCGTCCCGATCGTGGCGCACAACCTGACCGCCGCACCCGAACACCGTTCGCTGGCCGTCTACGCCGGACTCGGCGGCGGTGCCGGTTCGTTGCCGGAGCGGCTCTACGGCGCTGTCCTCCTCGGACTGCCGATGGGCACCGGGCTCTGCCCACCCGGCCGGTGCGCGCCCTGGCAGTTGTGGTGGGGAGTCGGCTATCCGGTACTGCTGGCGGTCGCCGCCGCGCTGGCCTGGCGGGCGCTGCGCCGGGCAACCGATCGGGCGAACCGGGTCCGGCGGGCCGGCCGACTGGCGCTGCTGGCCGGCGCGGCGCTCAGCCTGCTGGCGTACGCCGGCAGCGGTGCCGCCGCGACGACTCCGGTGGAGAGCGCCCGCTATCTCTCGGTACTGCTGGTCTCGACGCCGGCCGTGCTCTGGCCGCTCTGGTCGGTGCTGGCCCGGTCGGCCGGAGCGGGGCCATCGCGGCCGGCGACATCCACCAGGCCGGATGGTCCCAACCGGCCGAACCTGGCCAGGGCGGCGCCGGCTGTCCGGCTGGCGGCGGCGGCCCCGCTCGCCGGGCTCGCGGCCAGCATGGTGCTGGCCAACGCCGCCCTGGTCGCGGCCGGCCCCGAGCTGGCCCGGAAGGCCGCCCAGCGCCGCGACCTGGTCGCCGGGCTCGACCGGCTGGGCGTGCAACGGTTCTACGCCGACTACTGGACCTGCAACAACATCATCTTCCTCAGCCGGGAACGGATCGTCTGCGGAGTGCTCGGTGCCGACCTGCGGGCCGGCTGGGACCGCCATCCCCGCTATCCGAGACTGGTCGCCGAGGCGCACCGGCCGGCGTTCGTGCTCGCCGAGCGGTCCACGCTGGACGCGGCGGTCCGGGCCCACCTGGGCGACAGCGGCCTGCCGGTCACCATGACCACCGTCGCCGGACACCACGTCTACCAGCCGGCCGGGCCGGTCGGCCTACCGAGGCGCTGACGCCGCCGGGACGGCTCCCGGCACCGGCAGCGGCAGCGGGGGAGCCGAGGGCGACCGCCGGTTCCCGGTCGCCGGGGACTATCGTCGGGGTCCGTGAAGGTGTGGATTCCCCATTCCGAGGGGCTGGAACTGCTCGGCCAGATCCCCGACGGCGTCACCGTGGAGATCGCCCCGGCGCCGGACCGGCTCCCCTCGGACCCGGCCGGAGTCCGGTTCTGGGTGCCGCCGTTCCTCGCCCAGGCCGCCGCGGTGCCGATCGCGGCCAAGCTGTCCGACCTGCGGGTGGTGCAGTTGCTCTCGGCGGGGGCGGACATCTGGGCCGGCCGGCTGCCCGAGCACGTCACCCTCTGCGACGCACGCGGGGTGCACGACTCGTCCACCGCGGAGTGGGTGGTCACGGCGATCCTGTCGTACCTGCGGTCGTTCCCGGTCTTCGCGCGTGCCCAGGCCCGGCACGAGTGGTCGTACGACCAGGTCAACCCCACGGACGAGCTGGCCGGCAAGCAGGTACTCGTCGTCGGCGCGGGTTCGATCGGCGCGGCCACCGGGGCCCGGCTGGCGCCGTTCGAGGTCGGCCTGACCATGGTCGCCCGGACCGCCCGCCCCGCCGAAGGGGTGTACGGAGTCGACGACCTGCCGGCGCTGCTGCCCGAGGCGGACGTGGTGGTGCTGCTGGTGCCGCTCACCGACGCCACCCGTGGATTGGTCGACGCCGGGTTCCTTGCCGCCATGCGGGACGGCGCCCTGCTGGTCAACGCCGCCCGTGGACCGGTGGCCGACACCGACGCCCTGGTCGCCGAGCTGGCGACCGGCCGGATCGCGGCGGCGCTGGACGTCACCGAGCCCGAGCCGCTGCCGGCCGGGCACCCGCTCTGGGACCTGCCCAACGTGCTGCTCACCCCGCACGTCGCCGGCTCGGTACGCGGGCTGCTGCCCCGCGGCTATCGGCTGGCCGGCGCGCAACTGCGCCGGTTCGTGGCCGGAACCCCGCTGATCAACGAGGTGGTCGACGGGTACTGACCCGGGCGGGTCAGTCGCCGGGCTGGTCCGGGGTCGGGCGGGGCTCGCCGAGCGGCTGGCCGCTGGCGGCGACCAGGCCGGGCAGGTCCGCGGCCCGGACCGCCGGCAGTGCCGCCGTACGGCCGTCCCGGAGGAGTGCCACCGCCTGGCCGCGCGGGTCGGACGCCAGCTCCACGATCTCCGACCAGGCGATCCTGCGCTCGCCCAGCAGCGCCCGGATCCGTACGCCGGCCCGGTCGGCGTCGGTGCCGGCCCGCCAGGCCCACACCCCGACCGCCGCCGGCACCAGCAGCAGCGGGAGGAGATACCAGCGGGAGGTGGCCAGTGGCAGGGCGCCGAGGAACGCGATGACGGCGGCCACCCAGATCGCCTGGCTGTGCCGGAAGCGGAGTGTGCCGGTCTTACCCACCTGGCGATTTTCGCACCCCGGCCCGTCCGACCCGGCGCGGGCCCCGGCCGGCCGGGCCGGGTGGGGTGGCCCGAACCGCTGGCCGGGCCGGGTAGAGCGGGCTTGACCGGCTGGGGGAAGATTCTCCGAGCAACCCGGAGTGGGAGACCCTACCGTTGAACCTTTTCAACCTGGACGGCGGTGCACACGTGCCTCGACAGGCACCTGCGGCCACGACCGGCCACGGGGCGAGGCTGAAAAGGGTTCAATACGTAACCACGCCCCCTGCCGATCGTTGGGGGTTGATAGGACTGGTTTCGGCCGTTCGGCCGGACCAGACCTGACCTGCACCACGTCCGTGCCCCCTCTGCGAAGGCATCCCGCCATGTTCGTGGCGCACATCGCGGACGGCTCAGCCCGCCGGCTGGTCGTCCGGGTCACCGAGACCGGTGCCCCTCTGCTCTCCGTGGGCGTCCTGATCGCCGCTCACCTCGGCGCGCTGCCGCCCTATGCCGCGGTCGCGGTGACCGTCGGCGCGGTCGCCGCCGTGGCCGCCGCCCGGCTGGTCCGGCTGGCCATCCGACTACACCGGGGCGGCACCGGCTTCGGCCCGTGCCGGGGCGCCGGCTTCCTCGGCTTCGGCCTGGTCGCCAGTGTGCTCTCCGCGCTGGCCCTCTTTCTTTCGCCGGCCGAGGCCCGGTCGACGGTGGCGCTCGGCGGCCTGGTGTTGACGTTCACCCTCTACCTGTTCGGCATGGTGATGCTGCCCGGCGCCGCGAGCACGGTGCCGGTACGGCTGCGCCGGGCCTTCGACGGGCTGAGTCTCGGCATCAGTCTCGCCTTCTCGGCCTGGGTGATCCCGCCGGACACGCTGCCTCCGCTCGCCATGATCGCCGCGCTCTTCGCCGTCGTCGGTCTGCCGGTGGTCACCATCACCACGCTGCGGGCGTACGAGTACCGGCGCTCCGCCGCGCTCTGCGGCATCGGCGCCGGACTGGCGGTCTTCGGGCATTCGCTGATCGCGGTACTGGTCACCTACGGCGCACCGGCGACGGCGCTGCCGCTGGCCGCCATCTCGCTGGTCGCCGGCCCGGCGCTGATCGCCGCCGGTGCCCGGCGGGCCAATCCGGTGGCCCAGCCGAGCACCGCACCGACCGAGCCGCAGACCACCCTGACCGCCTATCCCCTGCTGACGATTCCGGCGATCCTGGCGACGCTCTCCGCGCTCTGGCATCTGGTCACCGTCGGCGAGTTCGACCACACCTCGATCCTGCTCGGCCTGGCCGTGATCCCGACCCTGGTGGTCCGGGAGGTGCTGGTGATGCTGGACATCCGCCGGTACGCCAAGCGGCTGAGGGACCAGGAGGCGCACTTCCGCTCGCTGGTCTCCGGGGCCAACGACCTGACCATGATCGTCGGCGAGGACCTGCTCATCCGCTGGCAGTCGCCGACCGCGGCCCGGCTCTTCGGGCTCGCCGACGCCGACGTGCGGGGTCAGGCGTTCCCCAATCTGATGCATCCGGACGACGCCGCCGACGTCACCCAGGTGCTCACCGACGTGCTCGCCGGGCGTGACGTGCCGACCGGGCGCCCGCAACTGGTCACCGCCCGGCTGCTGGACGGGCACGGCGCCTGGCGGGACACCGAGTCCACCGTCAGCGACCAGCGGGCGGTGCCCGAGGTGGCCGCGCTGGTGGTGCACGTCCGGGACGTCAGCGACCGGCAACGGCTGGAGCGCAAGCTCAACGAGCTGGCCTTCACCGACGAGCTCACCGGGCTGGCCAACCGCCGCGAACTGATGCGGACCATCGTCACCCAGCGGGCGGTGCCGGGGCACACCGGCGCGCTGCTCGTGATCGACCTGCACGGCATGTCCGGGATCAACGACGTGCACGGGCGGCAGATGGGCGACGCCGTACTGGCCGAGGCGGGGCGGCGGCTGAAGAGCGGGGTGGGTGCCGCCGACGTGGTAGCCCGGCTGGGCGGGGACGAGTTCGCGGTGGTGACGGTGGACCGGCCGGTGCTGGCGTACGCGATGGGCACCCGGCTGCTGACCGTGCTGACCGAGCCGTACCCGATGCCCGGCGCGGTGTTGCACCTCGGCACCAGCATCGGCCTCGCCGACCTGTCCGGCGGGGACGGTGTCGACGACGTACTCCGCCGGGCGGACCTGGCCAGGCTGCGGGCCCGGCAGCTCGGTCGCAACCGCGTCGAGTGGTACGACGACGAGCTGGAGGAGCAGTTCACCCGGCGGCTCGACCTGGAGCGCGAGCTGCCCGGTGCGGTGCAGCGGGGCGAGCTGGACCTGGTCTACCAGCCGGTGCTCGACCTCGACGACCAGCAGCCGGTGGGGACCGAGGCGTTGCTGCGCTGGCGGAGCCCGGCGCTCGGCACCGTGTTGCCGGCCGAACTCCTGCCGGTGGCCGAGGACCTGATGCTGGTCGAGGAGCTGGGCCGCTGGGTGCTGGACACCGCCTGCCGGCAGCTTGCCGCCTGGTCGCAGCGGCCCCGACGGCTCTGGATGTCGGTCAACATCTCGTCCCGCGAACTGACCGCGTCCGACTTCGTCCGCTGGGTGAGCACCTCGCTGGCCGAGCACCGGGTCGAGCCGGACCGGCTGGTGCTGGAGATCGCGGAGCCCCGGGGCGGGGTCGACGTGCCGGCGGTGGTGACCCAACTCGCCGGGTTGCGGGCGCTCGGCGTACGGACCGCGTTGGACGACTTCGGCAGCGGGCAGGCTTCGCTGGCACAGCTCCGCCGGCTGCCGGTCGACTTCCTCAAGGTCGACCGGACCCTGGTGACGGAGGGCGGCAACCGGGACGGCGGCGGCAAGCCCTTCATCGACGTACTGGTCAGCCTCGGCAAGCGGTTCGGCTTGGAGATCATCGCCGAGGGGCTGGAGTCGCCGGGGCAGGTGGAGCAGGCCCGCAAGGCGGGCTGCAAGCTCGGCCAGGGGTACGCGCTGTCCCGACCCGCTCCGGCAGAGCGGGTCGAGGCGTATCTGGAGGAGTTCCCGAGCCCGTCCCGCTGACGACCGCGCGGCCGTCCGGCGACCGACCGCCCGGTCGGCCCGCTGACGACCGCGCGGCTGCCCGGCGACCGACCGCCCGGTCGGCCGACCGCCCGGTCGGCCCGACGACCGCCGGTCAGCCGGCTGCGTAGCCCGGCATCGGGTACGCCGCCAGCAGGTCCCGGACCTCGCCGGCGATCCGGTCGAGGGCGGCCTCGTCGTCCTTGATCGCCGCGGTGACCGCCTCGTCCATCCAGGCCGCGATTTGCGGCATCTGCTCCTCGGTCAGGCCTCGGGTGGTCAGCGCCGGGGTGCCGAGCCGGATGCCGGAGGGGTCGAACGGCTTGCGCGGGTCGTACGGGACGGTGTTGTAGTTCAGCTCGATGCCGGCCCGGTCCAGCGCCTGGGCGGCCGGCTTGCCGGCGATGCCCTTGCTGGTCAGGTCGGCGAGGATCAGGTGGTTGTCGGTGCCGCCGGAGGAGAGCGTGAAGCCCCGCTCGACCAGCGCCGCCGCCAGCGCGCTGGCGTTGGCGACGACCTGGTGGGCGTACCGGCGGAAGTCGTCGGTGCCGGCCTCCCGCAGCGCGACCGCGATGCCGGCGGTGGTGTGGTTGTGCGGGCCGCCCTGCAGGCCGGGGAAGACGGCCTTGTCGACGGCGGCGGCGTGCTCGGCGGTCGTCATGATCATGGCGCCGCGCGGTCCCCGCAGGGTCTTGTGCGTGGTGGTGGTGATCACGTCGGCGTACCCGACCGGCGACGGGTGGGCACCGCCGGCGACCAGGCCGGCGATGTGCGCGATGTCGGCCACCAGCACCGCACCGACCTCACGGGCGATCTCGGCGAAGCCGGCGAAGTCGATGGTGCGCGGTACGGCCGTGCCGCCGCAGAAGATCAGCTTGGGGCGTTCCCGGCGGGCCAGGTCGCGTACCTCGTCCAGGTCGATCCGGCCCGTCTCGGCCGAGACGCCGTACCGGGCCGGGTGGAACCACTTTCCGGTGGCCGAGACCGACCAGCCGTGCGTGAGGTGGCCGCCCATCGGCAGCGCCATCCCCAGCACCGTGTCACCGGGGGAGAGGAACGCCAGGTAGACCGCCAGGTTGGCCGGGGAGCCCGAGTACGGCTGCACGTTGGCGTGCGCGACACCGAAGAGTTCCCGGGCCCGGGTCACCGCCAGCGTCTCGATCGGATCGACGAACTGCTGGCCCTCGTAGTAGCGGCGGCCGGGGTAGCCCTCGGAGTATTTGTTGGTCAGCACCGTGCCGCTGGCCTCGAGGACGGCGGTCGAGACGTAGTTCTCGGAGGCGATCATCCGCAGCTTGTCGTGCTGCCGGGTCGCCTCGGACTCGATCAGCGTCGCCAACTCCGGGTCGGCGGCGGTCAGGCTGGGAATCGGTGGTACGTGCACGGTGGTCGTCCTCCTGGCTGGTCTCCGCCTCGCCGCCGATGCTATCGGTTGCCGGGCGGGTGGCCGCAGCCGATGCCCCGCGCGGGGCTGCCGGTATCGAGGCTCGGGCTGCCGGTGCCCCCGGACGCTCGGGCTGCCGGTGCCGGGCACCCGGGCTGCCGGTGCCAGACGCTCCTCGGTTGCCTGTGGCGGCGTTCAGGGCTGCCGGGGCGGTGCGGTGCTGCCGCGCGGGATGAGGTGCGCGGTCTCGTCCTGGAAGTCACCGAGCGGTTGCCCGGCGATGGCGGCGAGGAGCCGGCCGGCGGCGTGCGCCCCGTGTGCCGGGATGTCCCGGTGCAGCGCGGTCAGCGGCGGGTGGACGAGCTGGCAGAGCGGCGAGTCGTCCCAGGCCACGATGGAGACGTCGGACGGCACGGCCAGCCCCATCTCCTGGGCCACCGACAGCCCGGCGATCGCCATCACGTCGTTGTCGTACACGATCGCGGTCGGCCGGTCGGCGGAGCTGAGCAGGCGTCGGGTGGCCCGGGCGCCCTCCTCGCCGCTGTAGTCGGACGAGACGGTGGCCGTACGGTCGAGGCCGAGCCGGCGGCAGGCGGTGCCGAAGGTCTCGGTGCGGATCTCGGTGTGCAGCAGTCCGGGCAGGCCGCCGACCCGGGCGATCCGGCGGTGGCCGAGCGCGACCAGGTATTCGAGCACCTCGGTCAGGGCCACGGCCTCGTCGGACCAGACGTGGTCGAGCCCGCCGCTGTGCCTCGGCACGCCGATCACCACCGCAGGCAGGCGCAACTCCTCCAGCACCGGTACCCGGCGGTCGTCGACCCGCAGGTCGCAGACGAGTACGCCGTCCACCCGCCGCTCGCCCCACCAGCGCCGGTAGACCGCGATCTCGGCCTCCGGGCTCGCCACCACCTGGAGGGTCAGTGCGTACGACCGGGCGGAGAGTTCCGCCTCGACCCCGCTGATCAGCTCCATGAAGAACGGCTCGATGCCGAGGATCCGGGCGGGTCGGCAGAGCGCCAGCCCGACCGCGTTGGCGTTGGCGCCGGAGAGTGCCCGGGCCGCGCTGTTCGGGTTGAAGCCGATCTCCTGGGCGATGGCGAGAATGCGTTGCCGGGTGGCGTCCGAGACGCCGGGCTGTCCATTCAGGGCGTAGGAGACGGCACCCTTGGAAACCCCGGCCCGCCGGGCCACATCCGCGATTGTCGGCCGCTTCACCCGGCGCTCCTTCGTCTGCGACGACCCGGGTACCGGGTGGGCCGGTCGGGTCACCTGCACGCTTGCGTCGTGCTGCCGCGCGAGCCGGTGCAGCTCGCGCAAGCCACGGGAGTGAACTTTTCCGGTTAAGGATAGCGATGCGGCAATCTTGCCGACAGTGCCGATCGGCCGGCACGAGCTCCGGAGAGCCCCCGGATTTCGAGGTAGAGAACGGCGGGTAAGGGCTTACCTGAGCCACACCGCCATCGATTGTCGGCCATTCGTGGCCGAATTGGGGGCCGTTGACAGGGCGCAGGGGCGCCCGTACGGTAACTTTACTTATCCGGTTCAGTCGACATCTCTCGATGTCTTGGCCGGGCCTCCCGGTCCGGCGACGGTGCCCTCCACCAGGGAAGGCGCGCCGAGGTCGCGACCGGCCGGGACCCGAGAAATGGTCGGTCGCGACCCGAGGAAGTTGAGGTGCCCGTGACGTCCTGGCAGAGCCTGCACGACGGTTGGTCGCTGACCGCGATCGGCAACCCGGACGTCCCGGAGGCGGTGGCGTCCGCCCCGGTCCCGGCCACCGTGCCCGGCTGCGTGCACACCGACCTGCTCGCCGCCGGACTGATCCCGGACCCCTACCTCGACGAGCACGAACTCACGTTGGGCTGGATCGGCCGTACCGACTGGTGCTACCAGACCACCTTCCGGTGGGACGGCGGCGACGGCGACCCGGTGGACCTGGTCTGCGCCGGTCTCGACACGGTGGCGACGGTCACCCTCAACGACGTCGAACTCGGTCGCACCGCCAACATGCACCGGAGCTACTCCTTCGACGTCCGCCAGGTGCTGCGGGTCGGCGACAACGTGCTGCGGGTGCGGTTCGACTCGGCGTACCGCTATGTCGAGGCGGAGGAGCGGCGGCTGGGTGCCCGGCCGAAGTCGTACCCGACACCGTTCAACTTCATCCGCAAGATGGCCTGCAACTTCGGCTGGGACTGGGGCCCCGAGCTGGTCACCGCCGGGATCTGGCAGGAGATCGGGTTGCGCACCTGGCGGACGGCCCGGCTGGCCGAGGTCCGCCCGCAGGTCACCGTCGCCGGTGCCGAGGGCCGGGTCGGGGTACGCGTCGAGGTCGACCGGGCCGACGACGGCGACGGCGCCGAACCGCTCACCGTCCGGGCTACCGTGGCCGGCGAGGTCGCCGAAACGGTGCTCGGGCCGGGGCAGCGCGGCGCAGAGCTGACCGTCACCGTCGCCGACCCCGAGCTGTGGTGGCCCCGGGGGTACGGCGCGCAGCCGCGCTATCCGCTGGCCGTCACACTGCACGCCGGGGAGCGCGAGCTGGACGGCTGGCAGCGGCAGATCGGCTTCCGCTCGGTACGCCTTTCCACCGCCGCCGACGAGCACGGCTCGGCGTTCACCGTCGTCGTCAACGACCTGCCGGTCTTCGCCCGGGGCGTGAACTGGATTCCGGACGACTGCTTCCCGCACCGGGTGACCCGGCAGCGCTACGCCGAACGCCTCCGCCAGGCCTGCGACGCCAACATCAACTTCCTGCGGATCTGGGGCGGCGGCCGGTACGAGTCCGAGGACTTCTACGACCTCGCCGACGAGCTGGGCCTGCTGGTCGGGCAGGACTTCCTCTTCTCCTGCGCCGCGTACCCGGAGGAGGAGCCGCTCCGCACCGAGATCCGGGCCGAGGCGGCCGAGCAGATAGTCCGGCTGGCCAGCCATCCGAGTCTGGTGCTCTGGTTCGGTAACAACGAGAACATCTGGGGCTGGCACGACTGGGGCTGGCAGGAGGATCTGGCCGACCGGACCTGGGGCGCCGGCTACTACTTCGACCTGCTGCCCGGCCTGCTGGCCGAGCTGGACCCGAGCCGGCCGTACTGGCCGGGCAGCCCGTGGTCGGGGCGGCCGGATATCCACCCGAACGACCCAGCGCACGGCAGCATGCACATCTGGTCGGTCTGGAACCAGCTCGACTACACCCACTACCGGGACTACCTGCCCCGGTTCGTCGCCGAGTTCGGCTGGCAGGGTCCGGCGAGCTACGCCACGCTGCGTCGGGCGATCTCGGACCCGCAACAACTGGCCGAGGACTCGCCCGCGATGGCGCATCGGCAGAAGGCCGGGGACGGCCAGCTCAAGCTGGCCCGAGGGCTCGACGCGCACCTGCCGGCACCACGCGACTTCGACGACTGGCACTACCTCACCCAGCTCAACCAGGCCCGGGCGGTCAGCGTCGGGGTGGAGCACCTGCGGTCGTACCGGCCGGTCTGCATGGGCACCGTTCTGTGGCAGCTCAACGACTGCTGGCCGGTCACCTCCTGGGCCGTCGTCGACGGTGACGGCCGCCGCAAACCCCTCTGGTACGCGCTGCGCCGCGCGTACGCCGACCGGCTGCTCACCATCCAGCCGAGGCAGGGCGGGCTGGCCCTGGTCGCGGTCAACGACGGCGGTACCCCGTGGACCGGGCGGGTGGACGTGACCCGGCTGACCCTGGCCGGCGAGCCGAGGGGCAAGGCGTCGGTCGAACTGTCCGTGCCGCCGTACTCGGAATACACCTGGCCACTGCCGGCGGACGTCGCCAGCCCGGACGACCCGCGCGGCGAACTGCTGGTCGCCGATCCCGGCGGGGACGGCGAGCGGAGCTTCTGGTTCTTCGCCGAGGACCGCGAACTGGCCTACCCGCCGGCCCGGTACGAGGCCACGGTCGAGCCGTCGCCGGACGGCGTGCGGGTGCGGGTGACCGCCCGGACGATCCTGCGCGACCTGGTGCTCGCCCCGGATCGGCTCGATCCGGCGGCAGAGGTCGACGAGGCGCTGGTCACGCTGCTGCCGGGGGAGTCGGCCACCTTCACCGTACGGTCCGCGGCACCGCTGGACCCGGCGGCGCTCACCGCCCGTCCGGTGCTCCGCTGCGTCAACGACATGGTGTCGCAGCACTGATCCGTCGCTCTGGTTCGTCTCCGTGATCCGCACCCTGTTCCCGGACACCGCTCCCGGAAGGATCACCACCGCCCATGAAGCGCCATGTCCCGCTGCTGCTGGCGCTGGCCGGGCTGCTGCTCGCGGCCTCGCCGGCACCCGCCTCCGCCGCCCCGCTCTCACCGGCAACCGCCGGACAGTCCACGGCCGGCTTCGTCGTCCGCAAGGGCGACCAGCTCGTGCTCGACGGCAAGCGGTTCCGGTTCGCCGGGACCAACAACTACTACCTGATGTACAAGTCCCGGGCGATGGTCGACGACGTCTTCGCCGACGCGAAGGCCGCCGGGTTCACCGTGCTGCGGCACTGGGGCTTCCTGGACATCGGCACCCCGGGCGGGACGGACTCGGTCGCCGGCCCCGCCGACGGCGTCTACTTCCAGTACTGGGACGGGGCGAAGCCGGCGTACCACGACGGGCCGGACGGGCTGGAACGCCTCGACTACGTCCTCTACGCCGCCCGGCAGGCCGGGATCAAACTGGTGATCCCGCTGACCAACAACTGGCGCGACTTCGGCGGCATGGACCAGTACGTCCGCTGGCGCGGCGGCCAGTACCACGACGACTTCTACACCGACCCGGTGATCAGGGGCTGGTACAAGGACTGGATCTCGCACGTACTCAACCGGACCAACACGCTGACCGGGGTGGCGTACAAGGACGATCCGACGGTGATGACCTGGGAGCTGGGCAACGAGCCGAGGTGCAAGGGCTCCGGCGTCTACCCGATGTCGCCGACCTGCACCCCCGCCGTGCTGACAAGCTGGGCCGACGAGATGACCCGGCACGTCAAGTCGGTCGACCGCCGGCACCTGGCCAGCGTCGGCGACGAGGGCTTCTACTGCGACGACCCGGCCAGCTCCGACTGGACCGTCAACTGCGGCGAGGGCGTCGACTCGGTCGCACTGACCAGGCTGCCGGCGGTGGACGTGGTGTCGTACCACCTCTATCCGGACCACTGGGGCAAGGACGCGGCCTGGGGCGTCGAGTGGATCAAGCGGCACAACCGGGACGCCCGCCGGCTCGGCAAGCCGGTGATGCTCGGCGAGTTCGGCTACGTCGACAAGGCGACCCGGAACCCGGTCTACCAACAGTGGACGGACGCGTTCGCCAGCAGCGGCGGCACCGGTTTCCTCTACTGGATCCTCTCCGGCATCCAGGACGACGGCACGCCCTATCCGGACTACGACGGTTACACCGTCTACTGCCCGAGCCCGGTCTGCACCACGCTGGGCAACGCCGGGAACGAACTCGTCCGGGGCCAGCGCTCCCGGCCGCCGGTCGCCGACCACGACACCGGGGTCACCGAGTCGGGTACGCCGGTGACGCTGACCCCGGCCACGAACGACATCGCGTACCGGACGACGGTGCGGGCCGCCAGCATCGACCTGGATCCGGCGGCCCCCGGCCAGCAGCGCTCGGTGACCGGCCCCGGTGGCGGCTTCGCCCTCGACCCGGCGGCCGGAACGGTCAGGTTCGTCCCGGCAGACGGCTTCCAGGGCCGGGCGGTCGCCTCGTACACCATCCGCGACCAGGCCGGACGTGTCTCGAACGTCGCCGACCTGACGGTGACGGTCAAGCCGGCACCGGGTGACCCGATCCTGATCGCCTCCTGGGAGAGCGGGGTCGAGGGTTGGGCGCCGGGCGACTGGCAGACCGACGCCGGGACCGTTGCCCAGACCACCGACTTCCACACCCACGGCTCGGCCGGGCTGCGGGTCGCCGCGACCGGTGGTGGCTGGTTCGGGGTGACCCTGCCCGAGCCGGTGGACCTGTCGGCGAAGGCGACGCTGAAGTACGACCTGCGGGTGGACCCCACGATCGGCACGTCGAGTTCCATCGCGGTGCAGACCGGGGAGGGATGGGCCTGGTGCCAGTCCACCTTCGGCTGGGTGTCCCAGGGCACCGAGACGACGGTGACGGTCGACCTGCTCACCGAGATGTCCTGCGACGCGGCGGCACTGGCCGACGTACGCGGGATCCTGATCTGGGTCAGCCCGGGAACCCACGACCTGGACCACCTGCGCGCGGAATGAGCTGAACGGCGGGGGCCCTTCCTGTCGCATTCTGGATAGGAAGGGCCCCCGCCTCACCACCTTCGCCGAACAAGCGATGTCAGCGGTTGGCGCAGTAGCCCACGCTGAAGGTGCTGGCGCCCGGCTTCAGGGTCTTGTTCCAGTCCTCGCCGTGGATCCGGTAGCTGCCGTCACCTTGGATTTGCCGGGCGAAGTTCCAGGCCGTGTAGATCTGGCCGCCGAGCGCGACATAGCCGTACCAGTCGACGGGCTTGTCGGTCCTGTTCGTGGCGACGATGGTCGCGCAGTAGCCGCCGCCGTCGTCCGAGTTCCACTGGGTGAAGTTCTTGACCACGATGTCGACGTTGCCGTCGGCCGGGCCGACCAACCGACCCACTCCCCAGCGGGAGGTGGTCTGGTAACCGGTGCCCAACTGGTCGGCCCAGTTCCGGATCGCGGTACGGGTCCCGCCGGTGGCGTCGTTGACCTGGAAGTCCAGGCCGTGGAACGTGCCGAGGCCGCCGTACTCCAGGAGGCTGATCGCCGCCTCGATGGTGTACCCGGTTTCGGTGCGGACCGCCGCGCTGGTCAGCCGGCCCCGCTGGAACGTCTCGTCACCGGTGCCGAACGAGACGCCGTTGTCCGCGTTGATCCGGATCTGGGTGTCGTCGTAGCGGTAGGGGCCGTTCTTGACATTGCCCCCGTCGACGTAGATCTCCACCGAGTCCCGGGTCCAGGGGTCGGAGCCGGAGACGTCCACGACCGGGTCGGCGACCTCGGCGAGCACGTAGAGCGTCTGGTCCCGCCACAGGGTACGGACCGTGGCGATCGCGCCGTCCGCGCCCGAGACCGCCTTCGCGGTGGTGACCGCGCGGGCGTCGGCCCAGGCGGTGTCCACCGCGCCGTCGACCACCGGCGCCGTACGGGCCTGGGTGACCTCCAGGTACGACAGCTCCTCGACCAGGCCCAGGGTGCCCAGCGCGCCCGGGGCGTTCCAGGCGGCCGTACGACCGTCGTTGCCGACCCGGACGTCCAGGGTGAGCGTGTCGCCCTCGGCCGCACCGGTCAACGGCAGGTGGGCGACGATGTCGTAGCCACCGCTGCGCTCCTTCGCCACGGCGGGCACGTTGCCGCTGCCGTCCCGCGCCACCGTGTACGTCTGGTCGCCCAGCACGAAGCTGACCTGGTCGCCGGCCGAGGCGGCGGCGTCGGAGACGGTGACGAAGGCCGTCAGATGGTCCGGAGCCCAGCGAAGCTGGAACCTTGCCAGGTCCTCCACCGGGTGCAGCGGAAGCTTGCTCCAGGTCAGGTCGGAGGTGGCGGTGCCGGAGAGGGCGACGTCGCCGGCGAAGACGTTCGCCGTACGCAGCCGGGCCGGCAGCTCACCGTCCACCGCGCCGTGGTACGCGGGCTTGGCCCGGAGGTTGTCGTCGAAGACGAGCGGGGCACCGTTGCCGACCCGCCAGGACCGGCCGTCGGTAAGACCCCAGACGGTGACCACGAACAGGTCGTCCGCGTACGTCCGGAAGATGCGGAACGCGTCCCGGAAGTAGTAGCCCTGCTCGATCAGGTTCGCCCTCGTCACCGGGGTACCCGTGGTGACGTCGAGTTCGGTGACGGCCTGGATCACCGGCAGGTCCTCGAACGCGGCCAGCGCGGCCCCGAGGTTGGCGGTCGGGGTGGACAGCGAGACGTGGAACTGGTGGCCCACCCCGTCGACCGGTACCCCACGCGAGATCAGCCGCTGCACCAGCGCCTTGTACCGCCCCTGCTTGCCGCTCTGCTCGGTGTTGTAGTCGTTGATGAACAGGGTGACCGGGTCGGCGCCGGCGACCGCGTGGACGTCGTTGAACGCCTGGTCCGCGTACCGGAACGCGAGGTCGATGTACTCCTCGCCGAGGATCCGGTACCACTCGCTGCGGCGCAGGCCGTCGCTGAACTCGCCGCTGTCGGCGACGACCTCGTTGACGACGTCGAAGGCCCGTAGTGGGTTGGTGGCGGAGCCGAACGGACCGTACCGGTCACCCAGCGACTCGGCGACGGCGAAGACGTGCGTACGCAGCCGGTCGCGGAGGACCTGCTGGTGCGCCGCTGACGTGCTGAGCGGGGCGCCGGCCTCGTCCTGGAAGAACCAGGCCGGAGTCTGGCTGTGCCAGACGAGTACGTGCCCGTAGACGCCCAGGTTGTTGGCTCGGGCGAAGTCCATCAGCGCGACCGCCTGGTCGTGCGGGCGGAAGTTGCGCTCCTCGTCGTACCACGCCTCCGGCTTCATGTGGTTCTCCGGCGTGATGTTGTTGAAGTGCCGGGTCAGCAGTTGGGCGGCGGCGCCCACCGTCTCGCGGCTGTCGATCGCGACGCCGATCGGGAAGTCGGTGGTCTCGTGGATCGGCGGAAGATCCTCGATGACCGGCGGCTGCGGCACCCGTACCACGACGTCGTCGACGAGGAAGTCGCTGGTGTTTCCGGTCTCGCCGTCCTGCCACCGGGACTCGAAGTAGAGCAGCGCGCTGTCGGCCGCCGGCATCGTGAAGCTCGCGGTCACCTCGGTCCAGCCGGTGTTCGTGATCCCGTCGAACTGGGCAAGCGTGCTGAACGACTGGCTGCCGCCGCTCGTGCTGGCCAGGCTGAACCAGATCTGGTCGGTCGGCTGTCCCTCGGCGAACCGCAGCCACGCGCTGAACTCGTAGGTCACGCCGGTCTCGAAAAGGGTGCTCACGTCGCGACCGATGCCGGCGCCCTGGTTCACCCGATTGCTGACCAGGGCCGCCGCCTCGCCGCCGTGCGCGATGTCGGTCAGCCCGACCGTCGGGGCGCCCGGTCCGCCGTCCCGCGGCCCCCAACCGTCGAGCCCGTCCTCGAAGTCGGTGTCGATCACGACCGTGCCGGGTTCCGGCCCGCCCTCCGGGGTGGTGATGCTGATGTCGTCCAAGAGGTACGGAGTGGTGCCCTCGGCCTCGACGTAGAGGGTGGCCGCGGCCAGGCCCGCGGGCATGGTGTAGCTGCCGCCGATCCGTACCCAGTTCTCCGCGGTGGTGGGGACGTTGTCGCCGACCCAGGTGTAGGTGTTGTCACCGCCGCCGGCCTGGGTGGCCTCCATGGTGAAGTGGACGCCCGCCGACCCGGTGGTACCGGCCGGAAGTTTCGCCCATGCGCTGATAACGTACGTCGCGCCGGGCTCGAATCTCGCGGCCGCGTCGATCGCCGCACCCTGCCAGTTCGCGGTACGGCCGGTGACCGAAAGGCTATTCGCGCTCTCGTTCCCCTCCGCCGTTGTCCCGAGCGTGACTGCTCCGCGCGGCCCCCACGGGGCGTAGGAACCCGACTCGAAATCGTTGGCCAGGACGACCCGGTCCGCAGCCCGGGCGGGGGCGGCGAGCGCGACCGACCCGGCTATGGTGAGCAGTAATGATGTGACAAAAGCGGTCATTTTTCGAGATGGTTTTGCCGGTCTACGTCCGATGCGCATCAAGGGCTCCCTATCCGGGCGGGACGACGCGATGGCGATATCGCCGAATCGCTCTCGCGAATCCAGTCGCGCGAATGTTAGCCGCGTGACGCGAGCTAGTCGAGATGCTCTGTCCGACCGGGCGCTACCTCTCCACCGGACGGTCGACGGACCGAAAGTTTCGGCGAGTCGGCCGCCGATGTTTCGGAGTCAGGCCGTGGTCGACGGGTGACCGTCCCGGCCGCCGGACGGTGGCGTACCCGAGCGGCGGCGGCTCGGTCCGGGCAGGCTTCGTGGTAGCTTCGCTCCCAGCGTCGCGTGCCGGTGGCAGACCGTGTCAGGCATGGAGGCGCCGGACCGAAGGGATCACGATGATGCTTGTCGTCCCTTCGCCCTCCACCTGTGGGTGAGGGCGAGCAGACCAGGCTGGTGGCCTGGAGTCGAGAGTTGCGCCGCGTCCACGGAAGGCTCCGCGAAGCACTGGCCGTCACCCGACAGGCCGTGGCCGACGGCGAACCGGCGGAGCCGGCGACCAGAGACCTGTTGCTCCTCTGCCACGGGTTCTGTACCGCGCTGACCGCGCACCACGAGGGCGAGGACCGGGACCTGTTCCCGGCGATTGCCGAGCAGCATCCCGAACTGCGGGCGACGCTGCGCTACCTGCGGCAGGACCACTCGATGATCGGGTACCTGCTGACCGGCCTACAGGCCGCCGTGGCTCGGGGCGCTCCGCCGTCGGAGCTGGATCGCCACCTGGAGGGCGTGGCGGCGATCATGGAGTCCCATTTCCGGTACGAGGAACGCCAGCTTCTGACGGTGCTGGAGACGCTGGCGCTGGACGCGGATCCCGCGGTGCTGGGGCCGCTGTGACCGTACGCCAGCGTCGTCAGCGGTACAGCGGCTAGTCGTCGTCGACCTGGGTGAAGGTGACGGTGTCGGGGAGGTAATTCGGGAAGCTGAGGGTGATGACGAGGACGTCGTCGACCGTGTCCGGGTCCTGCACGCTCCCCAGCCCGTATCCCTGCCAGTTGCTCCAGTTCGTCGGGGTGAACCGGAGCATCACCGGCTGGCTGATCCACCCGCCGCTGCCCCGCATCGTCATCTGGAGAAAGGCCGCCTCGGCCGGCGGGTGACTCAGGCGTACCCGGAACCCGGCGCCAGTGCCCTCTGGGACCGAGGTCGAGGCGGGGTCGGCGATCACTCGCGGAAAGTCGTCATCGAGGGTGATCGCGGCCTGCGCCGGTCCGGCGGGGGCGACCATCGCGACGGCGGCGAGCGCGAGCGCGCTGACCGCACCGGACAAGCGGCGTACGGGAATGACGGGCATCGGAGACCTTTCTGGCAGGAGTGGACGGCACGGCGGCACCACCGAAGCCACCGGCGACGCTGATCTGCGTGCTCTGCCTCGCGCGGAGCCATTGAAATAATTCCATGTTTCGGGGTCGACCGGAACGTCGGCGGTCGATCCTGCTGCTCGACGGCGAGCCTGGCAGCACGGCGTGCGGAACCTGATCGACCTGCCCACTTGGCGACCTGGCACGACCATGCGGCGCTGGGTGGGGCGACGGTGATCGGGCCGCTACCACCAGCTTCTGCGATCGAAACCCTGCCCGAGGCGGTCGACGACCGTGCTCGATCGCGCTAGGTTACAGGTCAGGCACTCAGTGTCGTCGATGGGAGACGACGTGGTGTACAACGAGACGCGACTGTTCCGTCCTCCGCTAGCGACCATCGACCAATCCGACCGGACACTGTTCGCGCAGTGCGGAGTCACCGATGTCGACGCCGTCCGGGAAATCGTCATCCAACCTGGCACCGGTCTGGTCATCACCGCGCGCCAGGGCAACCTGCGGAGCCTCTACCAGTCAGCACGCCACCTGGTGGAGACCGGTTACCCTCGACCCCTACTGCTGGACGCCAACCGGTACGGCGGCAACTGCCGCGTCCCCGCCGCAGCACCGTTCAGCCGGGACTGGCTCTCCCGACAGCGGGATCTGGGCCTGCTGGTGCTGACCGACTCCGGATACGTCGAAGATGGAGACATCGTCGGGCTCACCAGGATCCTGAGCCGGGCGGCAAAGCTCGGTGATGTCGTCGCGCTGCTGCCATTGCACCTGTCCTGGTTCACCGTGCCGCAGGCTCGACGGACATTACTTCGCCTGGTTCGCACCTTCGCTGCTCCCGTGGCGATAGTGATCGAGCATCCGCGGGACCCGATTGGGGTCCGGGGCACAGTCGACGGGCTCTTTGAGCTGATCGAGTGTGAGGTGCCGGTGATGCTGCTGCGTTGTGATGTCTCTGCGTTGGGGGCCCTCTGCTGTGGAGCTGTCGCGGCGGCCGTCGGAACCCGCGCCGCGCTCCGGCACCTCTATCCGAGATACCGACCGTCGGTGCGCCGCCGCCCGTCGCCACCGATGCCGTCCGTCGTGGTGCCTCGGTGCCTGTCATACAAGCGGCTGTCCGTGGTGGCCAGGACAAAGCGGCGGCATCCGGGGACGGACATCTGGCGATGCGTCTGTCCGACCTGCGACGGAAGCGACCTCGACTGGATCTTCCATCGTCCCGAGCATGTGCGGGAGCGGTTGGCCTTCCAGCACTCGCTGGGCGCGCTCATCGAGTTGCGGCACGAGCTGACCGGGCCCGACCTCCGACAAGACCGGCTGTCCTGGCGGTCGCGTTGCGCCAGCGCCGCCTATTGGCGGCGGGAGGTCGGCTGGGAGTCGCTCGCTGCCCTTGACCGGTGGCAGGAGGCGATCGGGTCACCGCCATCGGATGATCTGCCGTCCCGGCAGCACCGTCCAGGCCGGACTATTCCGCCGCAACGGGGGAGCGGAGACAGGAGAGCGGAAGGGTGATCGCCGGTAATGTGCGGAGAGCCCGTCGTTAGGGGAGGCGATCCGGCGAGTGAGTGTGCTAGCCACGTTGAAGCAGCTCGGCGATTACCGACTCATCCGCCCGCTCGGGTCGGGCGGGATGGGTGATGTCTACTTCGGAGTGTCCCCGACGGCGGACCGCGTCGCGGTGAAGGTCATCCGACAGCACCTGCTCACCAATCCGAAGATCCGGGAACGGTTCGCGACCGAGGTGGAGAGCCTGCGGGTCGTTTGGGGGTCCCGGGTCGCCCGGCTTGAGGCGGCTGATCCGCTCGGCGACCCCGCATGGCTGGCGGTGGAGTACGTGCCCGGCTCGACGCTGTCACAGTATGTCGAGCAGCGCGGCCCGCTGCCATTACCACTGGTGGCGATGATCGGGGCGATGCTCGCCGACGGTCTGGACCGGGTGCACCAGGCCGGTCTGCTGCACCGGGACCTGAAGCCGCAGAACATCATCCTCGGCCGGGACGGGCCCGTCCTGATCGACTTCGGCCTGGCGGTGCTCACCGAGCGCGACGACTACCTGACCGACCCGGGCGCGGTGGTCGGGAGTCCGCACTACATGTCACCGGAGCGAATCGAGGGCGAGCGGGACCAGGGCGCCGGCTCGGACGTCTACGGGCTCGCCGCGACACTGGTCTTCGCGCTCACCGGGCACCAGCTCTATGCCGCTGCCGGCGGGCTGCCCGGCCTACTGCTCCAGATCGTCGACCCGGACGTGCTGCCGAACCTCTCCGGCGTGCCGAATGAGGTGGCCCCGGTGCTCGGCGCGATGCTCGCACACGATCCGTCCGCCCGGCCCAGCCTGCCGGTGGTACGGACCCGGCTGCTCGCGATCGCGACCTCCGGCGGCGTACCCGTGATCGAGATGCGACGTCGGGTGGGCGAGCTGACCTTCGACGGCAGCACCGAGATCGTGGTGCCGCCGGAGTTCACCGACCCGCTCCAGGACCCGGAGGACGTGGCCGCGGGCGACGGCGGCAGCGACGACGGTGACAGCGACGACGGTGACAGCGACGACAACACCGGCAGCCGGGTTGACGGCGGACCGGACACCCAGGTCGACCCGGATCCGCCCCGGCGACGGCCGACGACGCTGGTGGACCCCGAGCCACCGGACAGGCCACGGGCCGAGGTGGGCTGGCTGACCGACCGGCTCCGCCAGCAGTACGCCCGCCGCAACACCCTCTGACCGCACCGCCACGGCGGCCGAATCCCCTCCACAACAGAAAATCTCTCCCGCGAAGGACGCCCCCACCCCATGACGCCTCCGCACGCTCCTTCCGCCACCCCGCAGTACGCGCCCGGTTCGCGCATCCTGGTCCGGGACGAGGAGTGGCTGGTCCGAAACGCCAGACCGGTCCGGGACGGCACGATGGTCAAGGCCGTCGGAGTCTCCGAGTTCGTCCAGGATGTCGAGGCGACGTTCCTCACCGAACTGGACGAGATCCGGGCGATGGTGCCGGAGGAGACCAAGCTGGTCCAGGACACCTCGGCACGGTTCCGGCGCAGCAGACTGTTCCTGGAGGCGGTGCTCCGGCGTACCCCGTTGCCGCAGTCGGAGCGCGGGCTGGCGCTGGCCGACCGGTTCCTGCTGGATCCGTTGACCTACCAGCAGCGGCCGGCGGAGCTGGCGCTGGCCGGGTTGCGTCCGCGGATCCTGCTGGCCGACGTGGTCGGGCTCGGCAAGACCCTGGAGGTCGGGCTGATCCTGGCCGAGCTGATCCGGCGCGGCCGGGGTGACCGGATCCTGGTGGTCTCGCCGCAGCAGGTGCTGGAGCAGTTCCAGCGCGAGTTGTGGACCCGGTTCGCCATCCCGCTGGTCCGGCTCGACTCGACCGGCATCCAGCGGATCCAGCAGGAGATCCCGGCCGGACGGAACCCGTTCACCTACTTCAAGCGGGCGATCATCTCGGTCGACACCCTCAAGGACGCCGGGCAGTTCGGTCACCACCTCGACGCGATCGACTGGGACGCGGTGGTGATCGACGAGTCGCACAACCTGATCAACAAGGGGACCCAGCGCAACGAACTGGCCCGGCGGCTCGCCGCCCGGACCGACGCGCTGCTGCTGGCCAGTGCCACGCCGCACAACGGTGACAAGCGCTCGTTCGCCGAGCTGATCTCGCTGCTCGACCCGACCGCGATCACCGACCCCGACGACTACTCGGCGGAGGACATCGCCCATCTCTACCTGCGCCGGACGAAGATCAGCCCGGAGGTACGGGACCAGATCGGCAACCGCTGGGCCGACCGTGGGCCGTCCCGGGCCCTGCACTGCCCGGCCACCGATGCCGAGGAGCGGATCTTCGCCGAGCTGACCGAGGTGTGGTTGGCCGGCGAGTGGACCGACGGGCCGATCCGGGGGCAGGAGCGGCTCTTCCCGTACACCCTGGTGAAGTCCTTCCTCTCCTCGCACGTCGCGCTGGCGGCGACGGTGCGGAGCCGGTCGGCGAAGGCGGTGGGCCGGGAACGGGCGGCGCTGGAGCGGCTCGCGGAGCTGACGGCGGCGATGACCGACGACGACTCCAGCAAGCTGGACCGGCTGGTCGAGCTGCTGCGGCACGAGATCAGGGTCGGTCCGGGCAGTCCCGTCCGGGCGGTGGTCTTCTCCGAGCGGGTACCGACGCTGAAGTGGCTGGCCGAGGTGGTGCCGCGCCGGCTCGGCCTCAAACCCTCGGCGGTACGCGTCCTGCACGGCGGGCTGACCGACGCCGAGGAGCAGCAGGTGTTGCAGGAGTTCGAGTTGGCCGGCAGCGACGTGCGGCTGCTCTTCACCGGCGACGTCGCCTCGGAGGGGGTGAACCTGCACCAGCAGTGTCACCAGCTTGTGCACTACGACATCCCGTGGAGCCTGATCCGGATCGAGCAGCGCAACGGTCGGATCGACCGGTACGGCCAGCGGCACGAGCCGCAGTTCCGGGCGCTGATCCTCACCTCGAACGTGCCGGACGCCAAGGACGACCGGACGGTGGCGGAGAAGCTGCTCGACCGCGAGGAGGCGGCGCACCGCAGCCTCGGCAGTGTGGAGGCGATGACCGGCCTCTACGACGCCAAGCTGGAGGAGGACCGGCTGGTCCGGGACCTGCTGGAGGGCAAGACGGTCGACGAGTCGTACGCGGGCGGTGTCGAGGTCGACGTGCTCGCCGACCTGATGGCGTCGGTGGGCGAGGCGCCGGTCGGTGCGGAACCGCAGCGGGTGCAGGTGCCGAGGCTCTTCGCCGCGACCAGTGACTTCGTGGACACCGCGCTGGCCGAACTCTACGACGACCGGCCCGACGACCGGATCGGGCTGCGCCGCGAGGAGGAGCTGATGTCGTTCCTCGCCCCGGCCGACCTGGTGCACCGGCTCGGCGACCTGCCCCGGTCATATCTGCGGGCGCACGCCGAGGGGGAGGAGCTGCGGTTGAAGGTGACCTTCGACCGGCGGCTTGCCCAGCGGAAACTGGACGAGGCCCGGGAGTCGACAAAGCCGACCTGGCCGGAGATCGCCTTCCTCAGCGACGTACATCCGATGGTGGAGTGGCTGGTCGACAAGGTGCTGTCCCGGCTGGGCCGGCAGCAGGCGCTGGTGCTGACGGCGGCCGTACCGGAACCGGTTTTCCTGGTCCAGGGCGTCTACTGCAACCGGCTCGGCCAGCCGACGGTGGTGGAGTGGATGGCGGTTTCCGGGCTGCCGGACGCGCCCCGGGTCGGCCCGATGCTCGACGCGCTGGCCGACGCGAAGGTCGGGCCGCAGCTAGCGAACCCGGGCCGGCGCGTCCCGCTCGACCGGCTCGAAGCGCTGGTCCCGGCCGCCGTCGAGGCGGCCCGGGTCGACCTGGCCGCCCGGCGGGCCGAATGGGACGCCGAGATCGCGGCGCCACTGCGTGAGCACCGCCGCAAGCTGGACCGGTTCGCGCAGGACAGCCTCTTCGGCGAGCTGGCGCCGGCCCAGCGGGAGCGCCGCCGGCAGCGGGTGCACCGCACCGTACGGGAGCAGACCGACCTGGTCACCCGGTTGGAAACGGCCGGCGAGCCGCTGCTGCGGCTGCTCGCCGTCCTGGTGGCCGACGACGCCCGGGAGGGGCTGGCATGAGTTTCGAGTCACTGACCAACCGGGGCGAGTACCTTTCCGCGCACTACCTGGCCGAGGTGCTGCCGACCACCCTCAAAGGTGGCCTGGTCAAGCGCTGGTCGGAGGAGGAGCGCGGCGGCCGGGTGACGCCGAGGGCCGGCCTGCGCGGCTTCCGGCGCGACTACTTCGACCGGAAAATCGAGCTGGCCGACCCGGAGCTGTTCGACCCGGAACGGCTGCGCAAACTGCACTTCGAGCTGTTGAAGGTGCTCGGCTTCGGCGACCCGCAACGGCAGACCATCACGGTCGAGCGGGCCGGGCAGGAGCAGGAGATCCCGGTCGCGCACGCCGAGCTGCTGGCCGGTGCCGGGCACGGCATCGTCGCGTTGGACTGCGGCTGGGCCGTCGACACCGACGCCGCCCAGGACCCGACCGAGGCGGGCCGGCTGCTCGACCCGGTCGAGCTGGCCGGCGGGGAGCGAGTGGAGACCGGCGCCAAACTCGCCTCCTGGCTCTTCGCCGCCGAGGACCCGCCGAGATACGTACTCATCATGAGCGGTGGCGTGATCACCCTCGCCGACCGGAGCGTCTGGGGCGAGGGCCGCTACCTTGCGGTCAGCCTCGACGTGACGTACGGCCGGAACGACGAACGGGAGCTGGACGTCGTCGCGGCGCTCTTCGGCGCGGACTCGCTGCGCCCGCCCGCCGAGGGCGGCAGCGAGCCGCTGGCCGACCTGGTCGCCGGCTCCCGACAGCACGCGGTCGGGGTCAGCGGCGAGCTGCGCGAAGGGCTGCGTACCTCGGTCGAGCTGATCGCCAACGAGGTGCTGGACCGGATCCGCCAGGCCGGCTACCGGCCGGAGCAGGTCGCCGACCTGGACGAGCTGGCCCGCGACCTGGGCCGGGAGGCGCTGCGCTACCTCTACCGGATCCTCTTCCTGCTCTACGCCGAGGCCCGGCCCGAGCTGGGCGTGCTGCCGGTCAACGATCCGGAGTACGTCTCCGGCTACAGCCTGGCCCGGCTCGGTGACCTGATCTCGCGGCGGCTGCCACCCTCGGCCGAGGAGGGCTTCCACCTCTACGAGTCGCTGGACCTGCTGTGCCGGATGGTCAACGAGGGCCACCGGCCGCGCGGGGCGGGCGAGGAGGTCAGCGAGCAGACGAGTGAGGACGTGGGGCTGCGGTTCGAGCCGATGCGGTCCGACCTGTTCCTGCCGGAGGCGATCCGGCTGATCGGCCGGCAGATCCCGCAGCCGGGCAGCGACGAGGACGACCCGGATGATCCGTATGGGCCGAAGCTGGACACCCGGCTGCGGAATCGGACCCTCTACCAGGTGCTGCGCCGGCTGATGATCACCAAGGGCGGCAGGCGGAAGCGTGGCGGCTTCATCTCGTACGCCCAGTTGGGGATCAACCAGCTCGGCGCGGTCTACGAGGGGCTGATGTCGTACACCGGATTCGTCGCCACCGAGCGACTCTACGAGGTGGCCAAGCACGGCGACCCGAAGGACGGCTCGTGGATGATCCCCGAGTCGAAGGTGGACGACTACGACGACGAAGTCTTCGTGCTGAAGGAGAACCCGGTCACCGGGGCGAAGAGCCGGATCCCGTACGAGCCGGGGTCGTTCGTCTACCGGCTCGCCGGGCGGGACCGGCAGACCAGCGCCTCCTACTACACCCCACAATCGTTGACCGAGGTCACCGTCCAGCTCGCGCTGAAATACCGGATCGAGGAAGCTGGCGACGGGCTGCGCGCCCGGGACCTGCTGGACTGGACGATCTGTGAGCCGGCGCTCGGCTCCGGCGCCTTCCTCAACGAGGCGATCAACCAGGTGGCCGCCGAATACCTGCGGCGGCGCCAGGAGGAGCTGGAGACCGCCCTCGAACCGGAGGACTATCACCTGGAGTTGCAGCGGGTGAAGGCGTACATCGCGCTGCACAACTGCTATGGCGTCGACCTGAACCGGACTGCGGTCGAGCTGGCCGAGGTATCGCTGTGGTTGAACGTGATGCATGTCGGGTTGCAGGCGCCGTGGTTCGGGCTGCACCTCAAGCGGGGCAACTCGTTGATCGGTGGTGGGCGGCGGCTCTACCGGCCGGAGCAGCTTGCCGACAAGTCGTGGCTGCACACGGCACCGGAGGACCGGCCGTTCCGGGACGGGGCCATCGAGCCGGGCACCATCCACCACTTCCTGCTCCCGGCCGACGGCTGGGGTGCGGTCGCGGGGGAGAAGGAGGCCCGCGAGCTGGCGCCGGCCGAAACCGAAAAACTCAAGAAATGGCGTACGGCGATGCGCCGTACGCCATCCACGAAGGGGAAGAAGTCGCAGGTCAAACGTCTACAGGGGTTGGCCCGACGGGTTGAGTTCCTGTGGAATCTGGTGCAACAGCGCCTGGCCATCTCCGAGCGAGATATCCGCCGCGATATCAAGGTCTGGGGAGCCGACGACCTACCCGAGGTGACCGAGGCGGTGGCCCGGGAGAAGATTCTCACCGACTTGACCGCGCCCGGCACGCCGTACTGGCGGCTGAAGACGCTGATGGACGTCTGGTGTTCGCTCTGGTGCTGGCCGTTGGAGAAGGTCGGCCTGCTTGACAGCTCAGATTCAGCCGCGTATCCGGCCACTCCGGTCGAGGTCACCCATGTTCGCGACGAGCCAGCGTACGACGAACCGGCGGTCTACGAGGTCGCGGACTTCTTCGGCCAGGTGCAGGCGCAGCAGCTCAAAATACCGACGAAGCTGACCGTTGGCACCCGGCGTACGACAGTGGCCGAACAGCTCCGCCAACAGGTGCCACTGGCCAACCTCGACGACTGGCTCGCCTTCACCGAGGCCCTAGTCGGCCGACGTGACCTGGATGAGGACTCCGAGCGGCTCTGGGGCCGGAGTTTCACGACGTTGAGTGAGATGAACGAGTTCGAGGGAAAGCTAGACGGTCTGATCGGGGTCGACTCGCCCTGGACCCTCTCAGACCGGTTCCCCTGGCTACTCACCGCCGAACGGGTAGCCGACCAGCAAGGCTTCTTCCACTGGGAGCTGACCTTCGCCCAGGCGTTCGCCAAGGGTGGCTTCGACCTCCAAGTCGGCAACCCGCCGTGGGTGCGTCTGGACTGGCGAGAAGACGTCGTGTTGGCTGAACGCAATCCCTGGTTCCGCATGACCACAAATGCGTCAACTGCGACGTGGAATGCGAGGAAGCTATCCCTATTCGAAGATGTAGCCAGTCGAGCATATCTCCTTAATGAACTGACGGGAAACGCGGGCATCGTTGGCATGCTCGGTCATCCATCTAAATATCCACTATTGGCTGGAACGCGTCCGGACCTCTATCGCGCATTCATGTGTCAGACGTGGCGTCACATATCCATGAGTGGGACTGTCGGGTTAGTTCATCCGGACACACACTTCAGTGGCGCAAAGGAGGGCCCGCTTCGCGCCGCCGCCTACCGTGCTCTTAGGATGCATGCCCACTTTCAGAATATGCGCCTAATTTTCGCGGAGATCGACTGGAAGATCCAGTTTGGGATTCACGTCTATGGCAAACCGCGTAATCGTGCAACCTTTACGCACGTAAGTTGGCTTTTCGCTCCAGAAACGCTGCGCGAATCGCTCGTTCACAATGGAAAAGGGGAGCTTCCGGGAATCAAGCAAGACGGATCATGGGACTTGCGGCCCCATGCGGCGAGGCTCGTTCAGGTCGACGATCAAGTCTTGTCTGAGTGGCAGATGCTTGTGGCGGATGCTGACGTTCCCCCAGGACAAACGAGGCTACTCTATCCTGTTACTGTCGCCGAACAAGGTGCAATCTCTGCCTTGGCGGCATCTGGTAGACGTCTTGCTGATCTAAGGCCTTTCATTAGTAGTGGATACAACGAGAAGAATGCGAGGTCGGATGGCCTAATTAAGTGGGACGGGTTCGAGCCTGACGATTGGTCCGAAGTGATCCTGCAAGGTCCCCATCTGGGTGTGGCCACGCCCTTATTTAAGAACCCGCGTATTCCAAGCAGGAGCAACAAAGATTACGATAGCTGGTCGCTTGTCGGCTGTCCTACTAATGCAGTGCCCCGTAGCAACTACAGAAGGTCAGTAGATCGGGCAACGTACGAGAAGGCCCAGGACACGTGGGATGGGCGAAGGTACACAGAGTACTACCGCTTGGCGTGGCGAGAAATGATACCCCTTGGTAACGAGCGAAGTCTGTTTGCCGCACTAGTACCGCCGGGGCCGACTCACATCCATGCTGTTCGCTCAATGGCGCTGCGTACCAACCGGGAAACCGCCTTGCAGTCGGGGTTCTGGGCTTCGTTGCCATTCGATTATGCGTTGCGAATATCCGGACGTGGGCATCTCGACGTGAACGATGCCTGCCTGATGCCCGCACCTAGCGTAGATCATGCACTTGCCGGGGCATTGCTGCTCCGCGCGCTGCGTCTCAACTGCCTTACCTCAGCATACTCATCCCTTTGGACCGAACTGTTCGATCCAGGCTGGGTAGATCGGGAGGGCTGGGCCGTGAATTGGAGGGATTTAAGTGGCGTCGCTCCCCTGAGCGAGGTATCACCGAAGTGGAACTACAGGACGCCCCTACGGACTGAACGTTCACGACGGGCGGCACTCGTTGAGATTGATGCACTTGTTTCGGCCTGGCTCGGCGTGGATGCCGAGGAGCTAATATCGATCTATCGTTCAAGATTCGCTGTGCTGGCGGGGTATGAATCTGCAATGTGGTTTGATGGTGCGGGCCGCAAGATCACCCGCGACTATTACGCCCAGGGTGTGGGGCAACCGAATGACGCCTATGCGAAGTTGATCCGCCACTTAGACGACCCAGAGCGGAATCCTGTTCCGGAGGGGTATGAGCCGCCGTTCTATAAGGCGGATCGTGAGAATGAGTACCGGCAAGCGCACGCTGAGTTCTGTCGGCGACTCGCCGAACATGCGCTCACAGCATAAGAATTATGTTGGCAAGGCGAGTATCAGCGACGCGATGTTTGTCTATGCTGGACACAGCAAGCCCCAGGGGGTGGCTATTTTTCGGCGCGCCCATTGTTGATCTTGCTTGCGTTGAATCTTGCGGAGGATCCGGTTGGCCCCATGCTGTACGCGGCGCTGCTCGCGGTAGTCGCACGCTCGCGGAAATTGCGCTGCGGTTTGTTTGGCTTGACGTCGGTGTTTGCGGCGGGTGGGTGCTCGAACTGAAGGCGGATGGTGACGTGCAAGCTGACGGTTCGGGGCGAACGGAGGTCGGGCCCATGAGTCTTGTCGTACCCAGCAAGTACGCTTGGCGAGCGACGTCCGGCTGTGATGTGAGGCGAGTGGAGGGCTGTAGGAGTGAGAGGCGAACCATTCGACAGTCGGGTCTTCGCGAGTCGGGTGTTAGGAAACGTAGATCGACTTAGAAGCTTCCAAGTTTCAGCGAAAGAAAGCGTTGAGCACTCACGGCAGCAACCGGCAGGAGTGAGTTTAGTAACGACAGGTCATCCAGATTTCATGACGCTCTCGCTGGGCGAATCCGGATTCTGCGAAGCTGTCGCGCTCTTCATTGATTTGGAGCAGTTCACGCAGCGCACTTTCTGGGACCCGCCACACGAGATGGTGCTGCTCGCGCATGCTGTGCTAGCCGAGGTCTCCCGAACAGTGGTCCAGAACGGCGGTCATGTACTTGGGCTGCGCGGCGATGGCCTCTTTGCATGCTTCGGCTGCGCAGAAAGCAATCCAGCGATAGACGCCACCATTGCCCTTGCCTCCGGAGCGCAAATCATGGACGCTGCGAAATCCGTTCTCAACCCCATGTTGCGCGAGCGCGGTATCGAACCAGTGCAAGTTCGAGCCGGTGCCGACTTCGGGCGGCTGGACTTTGTGCGCATTGGCGCGGACGATATTAGTGAGATAAACGTGGTGGGATTCGCCGCAAACTTCGCTGCAAAATGTGAGAAGTATGCGAACTCCTGGGAGTATGTTGTTGGGGAGAAATTTAGAGAGCTCCTGATGCAAGAGAATGTTGGTCTATTTTCGGAGCACGTCGAGTCGCCGAAGCGGTATACGCGAAATTACGAGACGAAACAGTACCGCTTTTATGATGTCAGTTGGCGTAGACTGCTATCGGAGCTTGACGGAGTATCTGAGCATATCGCCGGTAATCCTACGTCCGCAATTAAGATTTTCTAGGGGGCAACGTGACACTTCCGTCGCTGTTTCGGAAGGTAGGAATACACGTTCCGCGTGGAGTTACGGTCGATGGCACCGTAGTGTTAGGTGACCGCCAGATGCGGTCGGCCAGTTCAGTCTCCGCCCTTACGGCGATGGCTCCTCATCGATTTCATGGCGGCGACGATCCCGCTCCGGCCCAGATGGATAAACAAAACGCTTGGTGGGTCCGGTCTCCGGAGAGCAAGGCCGACGACGTTGCCGATGTACGGGAGCACTTTGCAAACGTAATCGTGCTTGACGACGATGACGACCTTGCGTATGGCGTCACTCATGATACCCGTCGCGGCAGATTCGAGGTTCTTGTTCTTCCTCAGGTTGACGGCTCCCTCCCTCGTGTTTTTGCCGTCAAGCCCAAAAGGCTTGGCCGGAACGAGGGTGGGAAATTCCGAACCGCTCCGCATCTTTACCTTAGTGGCGCGCTTTGTGTTGCCGCCCATTCTGACTGGGCAGGAAAGGGTTACAAGACCAGTGTGGCAGTCGCGTGGACAGCCCATTGGTTAGCTTGCTATACCGCCTGGCGGATGAACGGAATCTGGCCCACGGAAGGCTACGAGCCCCGTGACCATTAGGCGGCGGTCAGATGCGCCGAAGGCGCAGCCCGACCGTAATGATGGACTCGCTGCGATCACGATATACGGCCACTGGATAGCTAACGCCGACACCAAGATCGGATTTTTGGCGACGGGTCTGACCGTGCTTGGTGCGGCGGCATTCGCTCAGATGCGAAGATTCTTTGCGAGCGCTCCCTATAGTGGGTGGCGTGATTTACTCGCGGGGGTCTTTCTCTTCGTCGCGATTTCTGGGATTGCGTCTGGTGCTGCTTTCTTGATGTCAGCTCTTACTCCTCGCACGGGCGCACCAATGCGATTCAGTCGATACGCGTACCCGTCGCTTGTGGCCCAACCTCCAGGATTTGTCCCGGTTCTCAATGCCGAGAAGCAGCGGGAGGAAGCCTGGATCCAGGCGCGGGCGTTATCGCTAATCGCGGCCAAGAAGTTCACATTCTTTCGGAGGGGACTTCTTGCTTTCGCGATGTCTGCACCAATCCTTGGAACGGCCGCGATATTGATTCGGTGACTTCGGGTTGCGCGCCAAGTACAGTTGGTCGAAGGGTTCGTCCTCGTCCCCTCTGGTGGACTTGGAGGTCGGAGCCGGGCTGCATGGTCTTGGACCTTTGCCAGTGCGGTCGGACGCCGCCGGTATCACCTCTGCGTCGATGCCGAACACAATCCGTGATGCTCGAAGGATACGGTCCGGCCAATCGCTTGCCCGGTGTCGAGTTGTGGCAACCGCTACTTCGCCTCGGTTACGAAGACGCCCTTGCCCTGGTGGCCCTCCAAGAGGCCCTCCGCTTGCAGGATCAGCAGGGCAGAGCGGACGGGTTCGGCGGACACGTCGTAGATCGCGATCAGCTCGCGGAGCGACGGTAGCTTGTCGCCAGGCTTGTACTCACCCGACGCGATCTTGTTGCGGATGTCCTGGGCGATGCGTTGGCGATCTGAGATTCGGGGCATGGCAACTTCCTGGTAGGCCCCTGCATCTTCTCATGATCGCCAACGAAGCCTCAAGACTTTGCCTGCTTTGCATGCTTAGCTCTTGCCCCTCGCATGCTTTGCATTGTAAGTTGCTGCTGCGGGACGCCTGGCAACGGAAAGCCTGGTAGGCAACCGGCCCTCCGGTTGGGCATCCGCTGCTGGCACGGCTGGTGATCGCCCTACCAGCCGTGCCAGCCCTGATTACGCCCTTCCGCCGTACGTGTTGCCCGTGCTTGCGGCGGTGGAGCGGGGTGGCCCCGGCTTGGGGTAGGGCAAGCCGAAAGGTTCGGGCCGGGGCCACCGTCCACGTCCCTGTTCTCCGAGAGGCTGGTGAGAGGTCATGCGTGCTCTGCTCCGGTGGTTGTTCCGGCAGGAGGGGCGGGAGGAGTATCCGCTGCGGCGGCTCGGCTCGGCGTACCCGTACCGGTCGGCGACGCGCCGGCCGTTGTTGCCGTCGCAGGTGCGGTTGCGCCGGTTCACCCCGGTCGGCTTCGGTCGGCGGGGAGTCGATCCGGACGAGGTGACCGAGTTCCTGGAGCAGGTCGCCGCTGACCTGGCCAGGGCGTACGCCGAATTGGCCGGTGTCCGGGAGCAGAACGCCCGGATCAAGGACGCGTTGCGGCGGTGGCAGTCCCGGCAGGTGTCGACGGCGCACGGGTTGGCGCGGCGCTGATGGCCGGGCCTGCGGTGGTGCAGTGCCGGTCGTGTGACGGCCTCTCCTTCACCCTCGACCCGTGCCGCTGTACCTACGGCGGCAACCGCATCCTGGTCAACGAAAGCGACAGCGAGGCGGTTCGGCGGGCGGCGGGGGAGGCGTACCAGGACTGCCTGGAGTGTCAGGGGGTCGGCACGGTCGGCCGGCCCTGCCACGATTGTGGGCAGACCGGGCGGCGCCGCGCCCAACTCGTCCTCACGATGGCAAACCTGGACACCGGGGCGGTGGCCTCGGCGAACGTCGTACCCGGGGTGGTGGAACCGGCGCCGTGGCCGGACGACGGCGGTGGGAGCTGGTACCTCCCGCTCGCCCCGCTGCTCCGCGACCTGGCCGCCGCCGTCGGTGTCGGCGCCGGCTCGTGGACGGACGTCCGCCAGCCCGGTGATCCGGACGGCCCGCTCGTCTTCCTGCCCCGCGCCTGGCGGCCGGAGCACTCGGCGCCGATCCGGGAGGTGCTGGAGGCCGAAGCGATCGCCGGGGAGAGCGCCGACTCGTGGCGGCTCTATCTCGGCCGGGCCGAGGTCGCGCCGCCCAGGGAGGCGGCGGCCGATCTGGGCCGGCTCTGCCGGCTGGCCGATCTGCTCTGTCTGGACCTGGTGGTCGAGGCCCGCCGCCTGCTCGCCACCACCGGGCTGACCTGGGCGATCCGGTTCGAGGTGCCGGGTGGGCCGGTGCCGTCCGAGGCCCGGGGGTATGCCGACGACCTGACCGAAGCGCTCACCGCCACGACCGTGCTCGACGCCTGCGACGGGCTGGAGGAACGCGGCCTGACCGCCCCCGCCCACCACCTCACCATCGGGCAGCCACCACCCGACCCACCCACGGTCGACCTGGACCAGCTCGAACGGCGGATCCTCGCCGACTGTCTCGACCTCATCACCGGCGCCCCGACCGCCGGGGCGCAGGCGATCTGGCGGAACGGCCGCTGGTGGCACACCAGCCTGCGTACCGCCGGGACGACGGAAACTCTCACCGAGTGGTCGACCGGGCAGATCTACAGCCGGCGTGCGACGAAACTGCGCCGGGGATGGCAGCCGCCGGCACCGTCGTGGCAGGACTCGCCCATCCCGTACGTCGACTGCCCCGACTGCGACCCGCACAGCCGACTCCGACGCTGCGACTGCCGACTCGGCACCGACCGCGCCGACCCCGACTGCCCGAAGTGTGCCGGCTCCGGCCGCAGCCCGTCACTGCTGCGCTGCCACACCTGCCGGGGCACCCGCCGACTCCACTGCGAGGCGGCCATCACGATCACCGACCTTGCCGGCCGGGTCGTGCACCTCAGTTGGCGCACCGACGCGTCAAGCTGGCGTACCGGTGAATTCGCCTGGCAGGACGACCCCGCCGGCCACCAGGCCGATCGTGCCGGACCCGGCGGCGACGGGCGGGCCGGGCCGGCGGGTGAGCAGACCTGGCGGACCGGCCAGCGGGTGCCGGCGCCGCACGTGGCAACCCACCCCGGCGGCAAGCCGCTGCACCAGCTTCCCGACCACTTCCGGCTCGCAAGCTGGGCCGACCACTTCGGCGTACGCCCGGAGGACCTGGTCGAACTCGACGGCGGCGGCAGCCTCGACCACGACCTCCGGGACGGCACCGTCACCCTGCACCGGCCCGACGCCGACCCGCTGACCGAGTATCTGCGCTGGGCCGCCCGGGGCCGACCCGGCGGGCGGCTCTTCGTGCTGGCCCGCCGACCCGACGTGCCGCCCCTGGCCGACCTGGTCCGGCTCGTCCTCGGGCTGCGCCTGACGGTCACGATCACCCTCGTCGACCACCTCCGCAATGCCGGCGATCTCCGCCTCGTCCAGGGCGAGAGCTGGGACGTCACCGTCAACCGCCTCGGCGACCTGCCCGCCCCGGCCGATCCGCCCACCCGATCCACCCCGGAAGCCGCGATCGCGTACTGCCTCGAATACTTCGAACTCGCCATCGCCGGCAACGTCCCCGCCAACCCCGACCAGCCGATCCCGGTGCCCCAGACCCCGACCCCGATCGTGGTCGACGACCCCGTACCCCTGCTCCGCCGGCTCGCCCGCCACCACCCCGGCCAACCCGTCGCCGTGCACTACGACGGCGTCACCTGCCAGGTCTGGCTCCGCGAGCGCGACGACGTACGCCAGCTCGCCACCGCGCCCACCCTCCCCGCCGCCATCGGCACCCTCGGCCTTTCATGATCGACCTGATACAGAGATCTCAAGATTCTTGGCGATCTATGGTTGGCCGGTCGCGAAAAGTCGCCGAGAATCATGACGACTGGTCCACAAGATGGGCGCTTCGATGCGGCAGACCCCGGCTCGGGCCCTGCCCGCCGATAGATGGACGCGCTCGGCTGGCTAGACCGGTGGCGGTGCCGGAGCCTGTAGTGCCTCGCGGGGTGGGCTGGGCGCCGCCTCGGTCTTGCCCGTGATGAAGAGCGCGGTGATGGGTACGGAGCCGACCAGCAGGATCACCATGCCCTGCACCGGTGCCTGCTGGTTGAGGAACTCCACGGCCACCTGGACGAAGAGGACGAGCGCGCCGAACCCCAACAGGACCCGGACGAGTCTCAACCACCAGTTAGCCCACTGCCGGCGCCGCGCGGATCGTTCCTGGCTGTGCCGATGATCCATGTCGCAGCGGACGAGATCCATCAGGGCGTCCATCGCCTTTGCCGGATCAGGGTGCTGCTTGGAGATCCGCTCCCAGACCTGTTCGGTCTGGAACCAAGACGCGCCGTCGGACGCGCGCACCTGCTCTGTCACCCGGCCGGGTCCTTTCCGATGCCAAAGAGGGGGAGGCGCATCGATCGGGCTAGCTGGCCCGCCGCTGCCGAGGTGGCGCTGTCTGTGGCGCGCGAGCCCGCGCATGCCGGTCGATCGAGGTCAGCGTCTCGCCGAGGAGCTGTCCCACCCGGTCGACGCTCTGGTGCACGCGCTCCACGGACTGGTCACGCGAGATCTGCACGGCCGCCGGACGTGGGAGTTGGAGGTCGAGTGCCCGCACGAGGAATCGCCACGCCCGCCTGACGAACTGTGCCACGGCCTTGAAGGCGCTGAGAAACAACAGAACGGGATATGTCAGCAGGATCAGGCCGGTGCCGAGAATCTGGCTGGGGCGTGCCCGTTCGAGGCGTACATCAACGGAGCCGCTGATCACCGGAAGCTGCAACTCGACCACTGTCGACCGTTCGGCGGACTGGGGGCGCTGATCGATTTGCGGGCGCTCGCCGGTGAAGTCGATATACCAGGACGGTAGTGCGGCGGTGATCGCCACGTGCCTGCCCATCCGGTACTCCACGTCGCCTCCGATCGATTGGAGGCGCCAGAGTACCGCACGAAAATGATCGACTTCGACACCCGAGAAGTGTCCGATGTTCGCCATCTGCATGACCAAATACATGTCAGACTCGCGAGTGCCGAGTAGATCGACGACTGCGGCCAGACTTGATCGATAGATTGACTGCTATCGTCGGGCGCGGGATAGCGGGGAGGGGCCGGGATGTTGAATCCGGATGGATTCGGTACCGACACGGATGTCCTGCGCAACTACGCGAACCATCTGGATCAGGTTGCGGATGATCTCAAGCCGTTGCAGGAGAGGTTTGCCATCGGGGGTCCAGCCACGATCCGGATCGACGCGTTCAGCAGCCGTACCGGATGGCTTCATCTGATGGCCGAGGAGCTTGGCGCCTTCCGGGACGCCTACACGGACGCGCAGTCCGGGACGGAGTGGCGACTTCGCCGGATCCGGGATGCCATCAGGGAAGCCGGTCGCCTGCTCCGCGAGGCGGCTGACGAGTACGACCGCAGCGACCGGGGAGCTGCCGGCCGGACCGGGGCGGCTGGCCGATGACCCTCGCACTGCCGGAGGCGGCACACGTCCTCAGTGGGGTCGCCCGACTGGTCGGCGTCGACGATCCGATCAAGATGCTCAAGGAGTTCCAGCAGTTCGTCGACACGGACGAGCTCCGACGCGCGGCCACCGAGGTCTGGGGCACCAGCCCTACCTCCTCGCCGACCTCAGCGGCGCTGGACGACCACGCCGAGCGGCTGGTGGACGAGTTCCTGCGCACCGTCGAAGACCGTTGGCAGGGCACCGCCAGCGAGGCGTACGAACGCTACCTCGGCGAGGTCAGGGCAGCGCTGCACCAGGAGGCCGACAGCATCCCGATCGTCGGTGGCGCCCTCGTGATGGTGGCGGACGGGATCGAACTCACCTGGCTGGAGATGGTCGGTGCGGTGCTGACGGCCGTCGGCCTGATCCTGAGCGTGGTGAGCCTGGTCGGAGCCGGCAACATCATCGTGTCGTTGCTCGGGCTGATCGGCGGGCTCGCGTCCGGAGTTATCACCTACCTGTCCATGTCGAGACCGCGCGTCGAGCTGCTCGCGAAGCACGAGAGCACGCTCGACGGCAAGGGTCGGCACTCCACCTCTCCCGTCGACGCGCTGCCCAGCATCGACGGTCGCGCGTGGGGCTGGACCCCGAAGACTGCGGATCCGAACACCTAGGAGCAGTTGTGCGCGAGGACCTTGCCGCCCGGCTCGACGAGATGGTGAACAACTTCGAGGCGACCCGAGCCCGCATTCTGGAGGCCGGCGATGCCGTCTCGCGCCTTCGGGTGACGCGACAGAGCGACGATCGGTTGATCGAGGTCACGATCGGTCCCGACCGGGAGGTGGTCGACCTCCACATCGCCGACTCGGCCCTCCGCCGGGGAGACGGTCGGGCCATCGCCCAGACGGTCCTGTCGCTGATCGCCGAGGCGCAGGCCGAGTTCAGCCGGACCGCCCAGGCGGAATACCAACGGATCACCGGTCTCAGCATCGACCCCGCTGCCCTGGACGGCCGGGACGGCCCGGCCGTGCTCGGCCGGCTCTCCCGCGAGTTGTTCGGTGGCTGACGGCCAGGTCTTCCGGAGTGCGCCGAGCATCCCGGACGAGGGTCAACCGTTCGTCCTGCGTCGCAGGGCGCTCGTGTGGCTACTCGCCCTGCAACCGGTCGTGTGGCTGGGCATCCTGTCGCCGCTGTGCATCCCGGCTGTGAGCCCGTCCGGGGTGCCGTGGACGCTGCTGGTGCTGGTCCTGCCCTTCATGATCGTGGTGCTCTTCGCCATCGTCCGCGTCATGTCCAGGGTGACCGGGATCTGGCTCGCCGCTGACCCGGGCGGGGTCTGGGTGCGGGCACGGAGTCGTACCGGTACGGACGCCTTCGCGATCCGGGTGCCGTGGGACCACGTCGAGTCGATTTTCGCGATCCAGACCAGTCGTACGGGCATCTCCGGCGGACCCTGGACGCTGGTGGTCCGGGTGAAGGACCTGCCCGCCACGCTGCGACCACCCGATGAGCGGGAGGCCCAGCGCTGGACGTTCACGGTGAGCATGTGGCTGTCGAACTACTCGGCCCGCGAGGCGATCGACGTGCTCACCCGGCTTGCCGCGGGGCGGGCCGCGTTCGGTTGAGCACGCGCTGGGGCGTCGCACCGGTCAGGTGTTGAAGGTGCGGATCAGGTCCAGAAAGTAGCGGAGCCGGTGCACGTCGGCCGGCTTCACCGGGTCGGGATTGAAGTGCATGACCCTGTTGCGGATCTGTCGTATCTCGTCGAGTCGCTTGATGAAGACGGCCCGGTCGAGAGGCCACCCGAGCGTCTGCCAGCACTCAGGGTTGCTGATGATGGCCTGGTACTGGCCCATGGTCATGCGGTCGAACGATTTGGGACTCTTCTTACCTCCGCATGCCTGCTGGGCTGTCTCCAGGTCGAAGGTGTTCTGGATCAGGCGGCGTAGTTCCTGGTCGATCTCGCCGATCAGCAGGAACGGCGTGGCGGTCTCGTCGTACTTCTGCACGACATCCGCTGCGGTGATGATCCCGGAGATCTCGCCCTTGAAGTCCCGGACGAAGACGAACTCCTCCCGCCACAGGATGTCGATCACGTCGAGTAGCCGCACGTCGTAGTCGAACGCCTTGGCTGGGCTGATCATCCTGCCCAGGGGCGCGTCCGGGGCGGCGTGCTGGGCCTGGGCGATCGACTTCCAGCTCACCGCGCCGTGCAACTCGTCCGGGGCCGTGAGTACGGCGAGTTGGGAGAAATCGTTCAGCCGCATGATGGTGATCGCCTCCTGCACGAGAGCCGAGGGGGAGACCGAGACCAGGCGCTCGTCGTTGGAGAGCAGATTGCCCAGGGTCACACCAATGTCCGCGGACGCCTCGTCGGTCAGCTCCGCCTGAAGAGTGCCGGAGTCATGCCCCCCGGTAGCGCCGCTTCGGCCCTCGTCGCCGGGAGCCGGCAGAGCCACCAGCGTGACAGTGTGCTCGAGATTGACCGCCCGGAAGTCCGGCGCGCTGACAAGGCCGTGGTTGGCCAGGTCGGCGTCTATCTGCTGGCTCGTGTCGCGGTCCCGTTCCTCGAAGCCCCAATGCCGGATGAGTTCCCGTACGGTCAGGCTCACCGGATCGCCGTTCTCGGCCCGCCGGGAAGCCTCGTTCAACATGCCGAACCGCCGGCGTACCGCCTCCCGATCGACGGCGTCCTCGGACTCGTCTGCGCCTGATGTCTCGTCGGCTACGGCTTGCAGCAGCAATCGCCGTAGCTCGTGCAGGAACGGCCCGTCCGTATCGAGCCGCCAGGCGTACCAGCCGTGGACGGCTCGGGCGGAGTTGACCGCGGTAGCAGCACCGGACGGCGTACTGAACTCGCGACCATCGGAGAGCCTGATCCGTCCCCGGCTGGTGATCAAAGCCCTGTGCACCAGGTCGGAATGCGGGGGTCGGTAGGATATGGCCTGGTCCGGGTTCACCATGCCCGCGTCGAGTAGATCCGAGACCCGTACCCTCCGGCCGTTGATCAGCGGATGCCTGCGGCGGGGCGGCTCAGTCGTCATTCCAGTCTGCTCCAGGGGTGAGCGCTCGATCGAGGTCGATGGGCGGAATGAGGGTCTTGATCAGAGCGCAGGGCGATATTGCTGAGCGGACCGTGCAATGTCTAGGCTTCGGTCACTTTCCTGACGAAGGCCAGCCAACTGGCGCTCCTGGCGAACCAGGGCGGCGCCAGCAGCTCGAGGGCTACGATCTTCTCCGCGATCAGGACGCTGTCGGCCTCGGCGTACGTCTTGAAGGTGGCGGGCTTCGATCCGGTCGGGAGCAGCGCCTTCTTCAACTCTTCCTTGGCGTTGCGAAGCTTGCCGAGGTCACGGCCGGCGTACTCCGTCGGCATTCGCCACGAGGGGCGTGCCGCCTTGAGGGCCTTGGGGAAGAGGAACCACCAGGTCTCGGTCTCCCAGGCCGGCACGACGGCGTGGACCGGCCAGGGGAGACCCGAGTAGCACTCCTCGATCTTCGTGATCAGGCGCTCGTGCGCGGGCTCGACGGCGTCGGCGTCCTCGTGCATGAAGACGCACCGGATCGGTCTCCGCGCGTGGACGGCGCGTAGTAGAGCGCCGCCGCGCTGGGCCTTGTTCGGCAACCGCTCCGGGGGGACGTTCTTGACCAACGTCATCGGCTTGCGAAGGGTTTGAATGCCGGTCCCGAGATCGGGGCGGAGCGCTGCAACGAGGATCTTGATTGCCTGGCGGTCGTGGTCGTCTTCACCCAGGATCACCACCGCGCGCTGAGGGGCGCCGCGTTTGCCCGTCATTCAGGGCAGCCTCCCAACGCGCCGGTGAACCAGAGCTCGCCGAGCCCGATCTCCCCGTGCAGTTCCGCTTCCATCCGCCGGACGACCTCGGGCTCGATCGCCGGTATCCGGGAAGCAGCATCCTCGTCGCGCTCGCAGACGATCAACTCGTTGGGTCTCAACCGGTTGACCAGGGCCGGCGAGTGGGTGGCGATCAGGAACTGCGTACGCTCCGAAGCCTCCCGAAGCAGCTCCACCAGCCGGTCCAGGACGTGCGGATGCAATCCGTGATCGATTTCCTCGATGCAGGTCAGCCGTGGCGGCGCTGGGTCGTACAGCAAGGCGAGCAGGGCCAGTGCGCGAATCGACCCGTACGAGGCCTCCTGGAGAGTTGTCGATCCCGGTAGGCCTTCCTCGAGCAGGTTGAGCACGGTGCCCTCGCCCGCGCCGCCGATCGTCTCGAAATCCAGATCTGCGAGGCCCGGAATGAAGCGCCGGGCGTCCTGGACCAGGGCCTCGAAGCGCTCGGGATGAGAATCCGCCATGTAGGCCAGGAAGGACGCCAGATTCGTCCCGTCGTTGTCCAGGCGTTGGCTCAACCGCTGGGCAGCCGGTCGACGGGCCGCAGCGACATCGACATCGAAGACCCGGAAGCTGGCGAACAGGTCCGCCAGTGCCTCTACCTGCTCGCCGCCATCCTCCGGGCTCAGCTTCGGAAGTGTCGCCAGCCCGAGCGACCCTTCACGAAGGCTGGCGGTGCTCTCCTTGCCGCCGACATTGAAGGTGATTTCGCTTCCCTTGACCTCGATCCTCCGCCCCGGGCCGGCTGTGCGCTTGAACATGAACGCCTCGGAGCGGCGGAGATAGAATCTGTCCCGGACATGCTCCCGTAAGCCTGGGTTCCGGGGGATCCGCTTGGTGCGGAGCCGGCCGAGCGAGAATTCCAGCGAGTAGTTGTCCGTCGTGCGCGTATTGCTGTTCTTGGTAACTGCCGCCTCGACCTCGATGGATATGGCACTACCAGGCTTCGTCCCCCGGAACAGGATCCGCTCGAAGCCGCCGCGACGGTCAAGTGCCGGCCCGAGGTCATCCCTGATCGCATCTCCCAGGAACGCGATAACGTCCAGGAGATTGGACTTTCCGGCGCCGTTCGGACCCACCAGGACGTTCAACGCGGCGAGGCGCACCTCCACGGCGCGGAGGCTCCGGAAGTTGCTCACCTTGAGCCTGAGCAGGTACGGCGGACGCTTGACAGCCACGACGGGAGCCTACTGGGTCATTCGTTCCCACGGCGGCAGGTCCGCTGCGAAGGTGCCGAGTGCGATCGCGCAAGGCCTCGATCGAGCTGCACCATCGGCAGCCCGCAGCACGCCGTTCGGTCGTCCACCGTAGACGGAATCACGACAGATTGATCTAGAGATAGACGAGTAGCATGCCTGCGGTGAGTTGCTCATGAAGCCGACGATCGCTGCCGACACCCTTCGCAGGACGCTCACCCAGTACCTCACCACCACCTTCGGGCTGACCGACGAGCCGGTCCGGCGCGGGCTGGAGGCGTTTCTCACCCATCCTGAGCAGGGCATTTTCCGAGGGCCGTACCTGCGGATCCGCACACCGTTCCGGCCGGCGACCGGCGACTGGCGCGCCACACTCGACTGGGCACCGGCCGGCTTCACGCCGTACCTGCATCAGGCGAAGGCGTTCGCGCGACTGTCCACACTGGGCAAGGCCGCCGAGCCGACACTGATCACCACAGGTACCGGCTCCGGCAAGACCGAGGCGTTCCTGATCCCGCTGCTCGACCACTGCCGGCGGGCCCGGCGACAGTACGGGCCCGGGATCAAGGCGATCCTGCTGTATCCGATGAACGCGCTCGCCACCGACCAGACCAAACGGCTCAACGAATTGCTGGTCGACAATGCCGACCTGCACCAGGTCACCGCCGGGCTCTACATCGGCGACGTGGCCGCCGTCGAGTACCCCCGGGTGCTCACCAAGCGCTCCGAGATGCGGCGTACCCCACCGGACATCCTGATCACCAACTACAAGATGCTCGACCTGCTGCTGCAACGCGCCGACGACGTGCCGCTGTGGGAGGGGGCCCAGCCGGCGTACGTCGTACTCGACGAGTTCCACACCTACGACGGCGCGCAGGGCACGGACGTGGCGATCCTGCTGCGCCGGCTCGCCGCCGCGCTCGGCCGGTCGACCCCGGACCGTCCACTCGGCCCGATCTGCCCGGTCGCCACCTCCGCCACCCTCGGCTCTGGCGGTGGCCGGGACGGCCGGACCGCGATCCGCGAGGTCGCCGAGCAGGTCTTCGGGGTGCCGTTCGAGCCGGACTCGCTGATCGGCGAGGACCGCTACGAGCCGGCCGAGTTCATCGCCGAGCAGGACTTCAGCCTGCCGCTGCCTGAGCCGGACACCCTCGCCGCACTCGACGGGCGCGACGCCGGGCAGCTCACCGCGCGCGTCGCCGAACTGGTCCTCGGCGAGGCGCCGACCGACCCGGCCCGGCTCGGCGCGCTGCTGCGCCGGCACCCGCTGACCAAGGCGGTGCTCGACTCGCTCGGCACCGACCCGCGCACCTCCGCCGAGGTCATCGAGGTGCTGCCGCGCAAGAACGCCACCGGCTGGGGCAGCGCGATGAAGACCCGGCCCGAGGTCACCGCGCAGGCGCTGGCCCGGTTCGTCGGCCTGCTGGCCCGGGCCGAGAACCCGGACGCGCCGGGCCGCCCGCTGCTCAACATCGAAACCCACCTCTGGGTACGCGCGGTCTCCCGGCTGCTGCGCGGGGTCGGCCCGGAGACCACCTTCGGCTGGTACGGCGAGCCGGAGCGCGACGCCGACCCGTTCGCCCCGGAAGTCGACCAGGTGGTGGCGGACAACCGGTACCAGCGGCTGCCGGCGATCTACTGCCGGCACTGCGGGCGCTCCGGCTGGGCGGCACTCTCGCCGGAGAAGGATCCGCAGGAACTGGAGACCGACCCGGACAAGATCTACCGGGGCTCGGTCGGCCGGGACAAGCGCCGGGTCCGGGCGTTCGTCGCGGCCACCGACGACGAGATCCAGCACCGCGACCGGGGACTGCTGGTCCTGGAGTACGGCCGACGGGTCCGCCCGTTCGACCCGGCCCGGGACCGGGACGCCCGGCTCGGCGACGAGTCGATCGTCGTCCTCGGCGACCTGCTCGGGCTCGACGCCGCCGAGAAGGACCGCTGCCCCTCCTGCGAGCTCGACCACGGCATCCGCTACCTCGGCGCCGGCCTGGCCACCCTCGCCTCGGTGGCGATCACCCAGCTCTTCACCGGCGGCGAACTGGTCGGCGCCGAACGCAAGACCCTGCTGTTCAACGACTCCGTGCAGGACGCCGCCCACCGGGCCGGCTTCGTGGCCAACCGGTCCTACGCCTTCTCGCTCCGTTCCCTACTGGCGCGGCAACTCCGCCCCGGCGAGCCGGTCGGGCTGGACGAGCTGATCGTCGACATGATCGGCGCCGCCGTCGAGCCCGAGATCCTCTCCACCGTCGTCCCGCCCGACCTGCACGACCAGCCCGGAGTGGACAGCCTGCTGGCCGGGGAGAACCTGCGGGACCGGAAGGCGTGGACGCTGGTCGGGGAGCGGCTCGCCTTCGCCGCCGTCCTGGAGACCGGACTGCGTGCCCGGCAGGGGCGGACGCTGGAGTTGACCCGTACCGTCGCCGTCGAGGTCGGACTTGACGACCCGGCCGCAGCGGCGGCGCTGTGCCGGGACGTACACCTGACCGGGCCCGGTGCCGACGGCGGCCCGCTGCCGGACCACGCCCGCTACCTCGCCTTCCTGCGCGGCCTGTTGGCACGGCTGCGCATCCGGGGCGCGATCTACCACGAGTGGCTGGTGCCTTACCTGCGACGCGGTGGTGCCCGCTGGCAGATCTGGGGCGGTCGCCCGGAGGGAATGCCGGCGTTTCCGCGCGGGCTCTCCGGGCCGGCGTTCCTGCTCGCCAACTCCAAGGCGCGATCCGAGTTCGACGCGATCAGTGCCAAAGGTAACTGGTACCAGGACTGGGCCGGCCGATGCCTCGGCCTCGACGCGTCCGGTGCCGCCGGCTATCTCGGCCGGCTGCTGCCGGCGCTGGCCGCCGCCGGCATCGTCGCGGCCCGGGACACCGAGGACGGCAACCGGGTGTACGGGCTGCTGCCCGGCCATCTCCGGGTCACCCTGCTGGACGACGCCGCCGCGGTGGCCGCCGGGGTCGGCTGCGACACCTGCCACTGGCAGCAGACCGAGCACCCGGACCGGGTCGCCGACTGGATCGGGCAGCCGTGCCGGCAGTACCGCTGCGCCGGGCGGCTGCGACCGGCCCCGGACGACACCGCGCCGGACGACTACTACCGGCGGCTCTACCTGGAGAGCCCGGTGTTCCGGGTGGTCACCGGCGAACACACCGGCATGCTGACCCGAGCCCAGCGGGAGACCGTGGAGGAGCGGTTCCGGGCCGGTGACCGGTACACGGATCCGAACGTGCTCTCCTGCACCCCGACCCTGGAGATGGGAATCGACATCGGCGCGCTCTCCGCGGTGGTGCTGGCCTCGCTGCCGACCGGGCCGGCGAACTACGTCCAGCGGGCCGGGCGGGCAGGCCGGAAGAGTGGCAACGCCCTCGTGCTCACCCTGGTCGGCCGATCCGAGCGGGACCGCTACTACCTGACCGAACCGCGCGACATGATCGCCGGCCAGATCGTTCCGCCCGGCTGCTTCCTCTCCGCCGTGGAGATCCTGCGCCGGCAGTACCTGGCACACCTGATCGACCTCGCCGCCCGGGGACGGCTGCCCGGCGTACTGCCGCTGCCCCGGCGGGCGCACCTGCTGTTCGGGACCACCGGCTGGCTGGCAACGCTCGCCGACGCCGGACAACGGGACGGAGCCCGGCTGGTCGAGGGGTTCCTCCGGCTGTTCGGCGACAAGATCTCGGACGTCGCCGCCGATCAGCTCCGGCACTTCGCCGACGCCGGGCTGACCGACCGGGTGAAGCGGGCCGACGCGGCCTGGGAGGACCGCCGGGGCGACCTGCAACGGCGGCTCGCCGGCATCGACGCCGTCGCGGGAACGCTGGTGAGAAGCGATCCGGACCACGCCCGCGAGCTGAAGATGCTCAAGTCGGAGGCCCGCGAGGTACGCAAGCTGCTGCACCGGATCGCCGGCGCCGCCGCGCACGGCACACTTGTCGAGTTCGGACTGCTGCCCAACTACGCCCTGATCGACAACCGCACGCTGCTGGACGCCACCCTCACCTGGGAAGACAAGATGCCGGACGGCAGCCGGCGGTTCCACACCGAACTGCGCGAGTACGACCGCCCGGCCCGGCAGGCCCTGGTCGAGATCGCCCCCGGTAACGCGTACTACGTGCGCGGCTACAAGCACGAGATCTCCGGCCTGGACCTCGGCCCGGCGAACCGGCCGGCGTACGAACGCTGGCGGATCTGTGCCCGGTGCGGCTACGCCCGTACCCACCTCGCCCAGGAGGACACCAGCGGATGCCCGCGCTGCGGCGACGAAGGGCTCGCCGACCAGAGCCGGCTCTTCAACGTGCTGCAACCGACCCGGGTGCTCACCCGGGACCGCCGCGACGACGCGCGGATCCGGGACGACAGCGACGACCGGGAACGGCGCTTCTACGCCACCCGGATCACCGTCGACGTCGACCCTGGCCAGATCGACTCGTCCTGGCGGCACACCGGGGACACCTTCGGCGTCGACTACACCCGGCAGGCCACGATCCGGCACTACAACCTCGGCGCGCAGCGCTACGACCGGGCCAGCGAGTTCTTTGCCGGCGACGAGGTGCGGATCAACCCGTTCCACACCTGCGACTCCTGCGGCGGTACGACGATCGACGGGCAGCCCATGGTGAGCCAGGAGGTCGCCGCGCACCTCGCCGGCTCGGCCGTCGCCAAGGAGGCCGAACACCACCGGCCCTGGTGCCCGCACCGCCGATCGCCCGGCACGGCCAACCACGTACCGCTGATCCTGGCCCACGAGCTGCGGACCGAGGCACTGCGGATCCTGATCCCGGCGGTCACCGCGCTGGTGGAGGAGCGCGTCGTGTCGTTCGCCGCGGCCGTGCGACTCGGCATCGCCGCCGAGTACGGCGGGGACCCGGCCCACCTCCGGGTGCTCTCCGCGACCATGCCGGACGCGCAGAGCGGCGGCACCCGCAACTACGTGGTCGTGTACGACACGCAGCCGCAGGGCACCGGCTATCTGCACCGGCTCGCCGACCCGGAGCAGTTCCGGCAGATCCTCGCCCGGGCCCGGCAGATCATCGGCAACTGCGTCTGCCGGCACGAGGGGCGGGCCGCCTGCCACCGGTGCCTGCTGCGGTACGCCCGGGACAGCGAGTTCAACCTGATGAGCCGGGACGAGGCACTGGGCATGCTGAGCCGGCTCCTGGACACCTGGGCGGTGCGAGCCGGCACCCGGACCGACGACATCTCGCTGATCCACCAGGTGGAGAGCGAGTTGGAGATGCGGTTCCTCAACAAGCTGCTGGCGTGGGCCGGCGAGCCGGGGTCCGGCGTACGCATCGAGCGGCGAACCGACCACGACGGCGCCCGGATCGCCGACCTGCGGTTCACCGCCCCGAACGGGGTGGACGTCACGCACTGGCAGATGAAGCTGCAGAACACGATCCGGGGCACCCGGCCCGACGTGCACTTCCGGCGGCTCGACGCGCCGTCCCCGGAGATCGCGGTCTACCTCGACGGATTCAAGTACCACGCGTCGCCGCAGTACAACCGGCTCGCCGACGACGCCGAGAAGCGCAACCGGCTGCGGGCGCACGACTTCCACGTCTTCGGGATCACCTGGGACGACGTCGACGGCTGGCGCGGCGGGACGGACGGGACGGACACCACCTGGGAGCCGTACGGCGGGCTGGCCAAGCAGCGCGCCCGAGATCTGTACCGGCAGTCCGTACCGGATGCCGACCCCGCCGACCTGGAGCGGTACGTCTGGACCAACCCGGTCGAGCTGCTGCTGCGGTTCCTGGCCGAGCCTGAGCCCCAGCGGTGGCGGCGTCGTGCCGAAGCGGCCCTGGCCGGCCTGCTCGTCCAGGCGACGGAGAAGCCAAGCACAGCCGACTCGGCAGGTATCGGGGAGCGGATCGTGGCCTCTCTGCGCGGCGAGGCCCTGCCGCCGGCCCGGCCGGGCCGGATCACCCTGGTCCGGTCGGTCGACGCCGCGGACTGCCCGGTGACCATCGTGGTGGACGGTCGCGGTGCGGAGCGGATCTGGTCGGCGCTGACGGTGGTGGACGACCGGCCGGAAACGGTCAACGCCGGTACCGACGACGGGCGGGCGCAGCACCGGCGTCGGTGGATGGGCTGGTTGGCCTGGACCAACATCATCCAGTTTCTGAGCAGCGGCGGTGGCGACGGTGCTCAGCTCGCCCGGACCGCGCTGGACGGCTTCGACCCTGCCTCGATGGCCGTGACCGAGGGTACCGGTATGCGGCTCACCCAACGGCCGATGCCGGTCGACGCCGAAACCGCCACGTGGCTCGGATTCTCGCCGGAGACGACGCCGCCGGACGAGGACGTCACCGATACCGACTCGCCCTGGGCGGAGGTGCTGCACTACCTCAACCGGGACGAGTCCGGCCTGGAATCGCTGGTGCAGGCGCTGATCCGGCGCGATCTGCCGGTGCCGGTCGTCGGCTACGAACTCGGGGACCAGGGTTGGCAGGCCGAACTCGCCTGGCCGGACGAACGGGTCGCCGTCGTGCTCTCCGGCGCCGACGAGGATCCGGAGGTCCATGACCGGGACGGTGCGTATGCCGACGCGGGTTGGCACGTCCGGATCGCGCGGGAGTGGTCGGCGGACGAGCTGATCGATCGGCTCGGAGTGAGGAGTGGGGGAGGGCGTCAGTGATGGCCAAGGCCGCGACGTTGCGGATGCTGGACCGGGCCGACAAGGAGGTCATGAAGCTCTCTCGGGCGGAGATCGGGGCCGTCTACGAGTTCATGCACAAGTTCCGGCACAACCCAGGCAATCCGGGGCTGCGGCTGAAGCAGCTCTCCGGCAGCTCCCGGCTCTGGTCCGCACGGATCAACCAGGACCACCGGGCACTACTGCTGCACATCACCGAGCACGACTACCTGCTCGTCGCGATCCGGCACCGCAAGGACGTCTACGAGAACCTGGACCGGTACTCGTACCGGATCAACCGGGTGACCGGCGGCATCGAGGTGATCGACCTGGAGCCGGTGGGGGACAGCATCGTCGGTCGGGTGATCTCGCCCGACTCGTCGGTGGCCGTGCCGGAGGTCGCCCCGGTGGGCGCCCTGCCCGCCTCCGGCCCGCAGGGCGAAGCCTCTCATGACGGTGGAGCCGGCGACCCGGCGGCAGGGGCGGTCCCGCTGTTCGAGAGGTTCACGGACACGCAACTCGTCGACTTGGGAGTCGCCGAACCGCTACTGCCGCAGATCCGCGACCTGACGGGCGAAACCGGGCTGCTGGAGCTGGCCGAGCGTGCTCCCCAGCTCACCACCGACGTGCTGCTGTCGCTGCATGACGGCAAGTCGTACGACCACGTGCGTACCCACATCACCGAGCCGGTACGGGCGGAGGAGGTGGTCGACCCCGACGACTACCGGCGGGCGGTGGAGCGGCCAGCCACGCAGGTCTCGTCCGACGACGAGGCGTTGCAGGCGATGCTCGCCGAGTCGTTCGACCGCTGGCAGATCTTCCTTCATCCCACCCAGCGCCGACTGGTCGAGAAGCAGTACAAGGGTCCCACGCGGGTGGGCGGTGGCCCAGGGACCGGCAAGACGATCGTGGCGTTGCACCGGGTCGCCTACCTGGTCCGGAAGCTACCGCCCGGGGCGGACAAGCCAGTCCTGTTGACCACCTTCAACCGAAACCTCGCGGCGGACCTACGGACGCGGCTGATCGCTCTCGGTGGGCAGGAACTGGTGTCCCGGGTGGACATCGTCAACATCGACCGGCTGGCCAGCCGGGTCGTCGCCGAGGCGAAGGCGGGAACGGGCAAGCGGATCGTCGACGACAGCGCCGTGCCCGATCTCTGGCAGCAGTACCTGTTGGAAACAGGGGAGTCCGGTTGGGACGCGGAGTTCCTGGCCGCCGAGTGGGCCCAGGTGATCCTCGGCCAGGTGCTCGGTTCCAGGACCGACTACTTCAACGCGCGGCGTCCTGGTCGAGGTCGCTCGCTCAGCCGGGTCGAACGTGACCAGATCTGGCGGCTCACCGAGCGATTCACCAAGTGGCTCGACGACCAGGGCAGATGGACCTGGCGGCAGGTGGCCGAACGGGCGGCCCGGTTGGAGATGGACCGGGCCGAGCGCAGTGCGGGCCTGCCACCGGAGGACTCGGGCGGTTTCCTGCGGCACCGGTACCGGCACATCGTGGTGGACGAGGCGCAGGACCTCAGCGCCGCGCACTGGAAGATGCTGCGTGCGATGGTCGCCGCCGGCCCGGATGACCTGTTCCTGACGGGTGACACGCACCAGCGGATCTACGACAACCACGTGACACTGAGTAGCCTGGGCATCAATATCCGGGGCCGGTCCGCCCGGTTGACCCTGAGCTACCGGACTACCCGCCAGATCCTCGCCGCGGCGTTGGAGATCATGAGCGGCGAGACCTATGACGACCTCGACGGCGGTGCGGAGGACCTCGCCGGCTACCGGTCACTGCTGCGTGGCGGCTTGCCGACCTTCCGGAGCGCAGCATCCTGGCACCAGGAACGTGAGCTGGTTATTGATCGGTTGACGGCCTGGGGGAGGCCGGCGGACGGTTCGGTGGCCGTTGCCGTACCAACGCGTGAGTTGGCGGCGGAGGTTGCGGGCCGGCTGGAAGCCGAGGGCATTTTGGCGGTCGAGATCGGTCCGGACGGGCCGAAGCGTCCGGACGGCGTGCATGTCGGCACTATGCATCGGTTCAAGGGGCTCGAATACCAGCGAGTCATCATCGCCGGAGTCAGCGACGGACTTGTTCCCCGGCAGATGATCGGCCGCTACCGTGAAACCGATCCTCGGCGCCACCAGCGGGAACGGCAGCGGGACCGTTCTCTGCTCTTCGTCGCCGCCACCAGGGCCCGAGACGAGTTGGCCGTCTTTTGGCATGGCACACCTAGCCCATTCCTTACCGGTCGCTTGGTGCAGACGCATCCGATCGAATAGCAGTCCACCCCTGGTGTGCCTCCAGTCGTCGAAGGTTCCTGGTGAGTAAAAGTGATAAATCATCGCTATAGGGATTTCCCATGATCTAGCGCTACAATTCTGATGGACAGCGACGTTCCCCCTCCACAGCCCGACCAGCGCACCGGAATCGGACGCGAGCCGGTCCGGCAACCAATCCCCTCCGCCGTCATCGCGGCCGGCGGAGCCGGAGGAGGCACCATGTCGCGCATGCCGATCGGCCTGGCCGGCGCATCCACCCGACTTCGCTCCTGGGCCTGCGGAAGCCTCCGGTACGACCTGCCGGCCTCGCTCGTCGTCTTCCTGGTCGCCGTACCGCTGTCGCTGGGCATCGCGGCCGCCTCCAACGCTCCGGTGGCTGCCGGCCTGATCGCGGCCGTGGTCGGCGGGGTGGTCGCCGGCCTGTTCGGCGGTTCGCCGCTCCAGGTCACCGGCCCGGCCGCCGGGCTGACCGTGGTCGTCGCGGAGCTGGTGAGCCGGTTCGGCTGGGCCGCCACCTGCGCGATCACCGCCGCTGCCGGGTTGTTGCAGGTCGCGTTCGGGTTGTGCCGGCTCGCCCGGACCGCGCTCGCCCTCTCGCCGGCGATCGTGCACGGCATGCTCGCCGGGATCGGTGTCACGATCGTGCTCGGGCAACTGCACGTGCTGCTCGGTGGCGAACCCGGCACCACACCACTGCGCAACCTGATCGACCTGCCGGCCCAACTGGCGACCCGGCACGACCACGCGGCGCTGATCGGGCTCACGGTGATCGGGCTGCTGGTGCTCTGGCCCCGGCTGCCGAGACCGGTCCGCCGGATACCCGGCCCGCTCGTCGCGGTCACCCTGGCCACCCTCGCGGCCATGGTCTGGAACGACGTCGACCTGGCCCGGGTGGAGATGCCGGGGTCGCTGCTGGCCGCCGTGCACCTGCCGGCGCTACCCGATCGGGACTGGCCGGCCGTCGCCGCCGCGGTACTGACCGTCGCCGTCATCGCCAGCGTGGAGAGTCTGCTCTCCGCCACCGCCGTCGACCGGCTGGCCGCCGATCGGGCCGCCCGGGACGGCCGCCGGTCCATCCCGACCAACCTGGACCGGGAGATGATCGGCCAGGGCCTGGCGAACGGCTTCTCCGGCCTGCTCGGCGGGCTGCCTGTGACCGGCGTCATCGTGCGCAGCTCCACCAACGTCAACGCGGGGGCCCGGAACAGGGGCTCCGCGGTCCTGCACGGAGTGTGGGTCCTGCTCTTCGCGGTCCTGCTTGTCGTACTCGTCGAGCGGATCCCGATGGCCGCGCTGGCCGGGCTCCTCGTGGTGGTCGGCCTGCAACTGGTGAAGATCTCCGACATCCGGCGGGTACGCCAGCACCGCGAACTGACCGTCTACGTCGTCACCGCCCTCGGCGTGGTGGTCTTCAACCTGCTGGAGGGGGTCCTGATCGGACTCGTTCTGGCGGTCGTGCTGATCCTCCGCCGGGTGGTCTGGGCCACGGTGCAGGCCGAGCGGGTACGCGCCTGTCCGGCCGGCCGCGAGCACTGGTCCGTGCACGTCGAGGGGACGCTCAGCTTTCTCGCCATTCCGCGGCTCTCCATGGTCCTCGGGCGGGTGCCGCCGGGCAGCACCGTCGACCTGGAACTGGTCACCGACTTCCTCGACCACGCGGCCTTCGACCACCTCGACTGGTGGGTACGACAGCACGAGAGCACCGGCGGGCGGGTACACCTCGACGAGGTGGGCCCGGCGGCCCTGCGCGGCGACCACCCCCGGCCGTCCCGGCGGATCCACGCCCTGGTGCCGCCGCGCTGGTTCTCGCCCTGGTCGAGTTGGCAGGCCCGGCACCCGGACGGGGCGGGTGAGCCGAGCCGCGCCGATCAGCCCGGATCGGCGCTGGCCGCGCTCCGGCCGCTGCACGTCGGGGTACGCGAATACCACCGCCGGTCGGCAGCCCGGCTGCTGCCGTTCCTCACCGAACTGGATGGTGGGCACAAGCCGCACAGCTTCTTCCTGACCTGCGCCGACGCCCGGATCCTGCCCAACGTGATCACCAGCAGTGGGCCGGGTGACCTCTTCACGGTGCGCAATATCGGCAACCTCGTCCCCGCCGACCACACGGCGGAGTCCTCGGTGGCGGCCGCCGTCTCGTACGCCGTCGAGGTGCTCTGCGTGCCGGCGCTGCTGGTCTGCGGGCACTCCGGGTGCGGGGCCATGCATGGGCTGCTCGGCGGGCGCGACGAGGAGGAGAGCCACGTCGGGCGCTGGTTGCGGTGGGGGCGGCCGAGCCGGGCGGCGTGGCGGGCCGGACATCCGGTCGGGCTGGCCGCCGCCGGGGACGGTCGCGCCGAGGTCGACCAGTTGGCGATGGTGAACGTCGCACGCCAGGTCGCGGTGCTCCGGGAGTTCCTCGCCGCCCGCGGTGTCGGGCCGGCGAAGGTGTCGGTGCAGGGGCTGTTCTTCGACATCCCGACCGGCCTGCTGCTGGTCCTCGACGAGCAGCGCCAGCGGTTCACCTCGCCGCCGGACCAGGAGTTGGAGATCAGCGGCGCGGGTTTCGTCCGACCCTAGTACGGCAGCCGCCGTTTGAGATCTTGCTGCTCAGGCGGAGTAGACGAGGGACGGCCACCGCGTGATCGTCTGTGCGTTGTGGACACAACATCAGATCGGGCGGTGGCCGCGTGTCACAGCGTAGCCGTTGCCGGGTGGAAACGAGTGTTGGCCGGGGTGCTCGGATGCTTCGCGGGCAGGTTCGGGCGGGTGGAACCGCGTCGCGCGGCGGCGGCGTTCGTGACCGGATTACTGGCCGACATCGAGGTCAAGACGTGCTGGCAACTGGCGGAGCAGGCCGGTTACGCCCGGCCGGACGCGATGCAGCGGCTGTTGTACCGGGCGGTGTGGGACGCCGACGCCGTCCGCGATGACCTGCGGCGGCTGGTCGCCGGCCGGTTCGGTGACCCGGACGCGGTCCTGATCCCGGACGAGACGGGGGACCTGAAGAAGGGCACCCACACGGTCGGGGTGCAGCGGCAGTACACGGGCACGGCGGGGCGGATCGAGAACAGCCAGGTCGGGGTGTTCCTGGCCTACGCCAGCCGGCACGGACACACCCTGATCGACCGACGCGTGTACCTACCGGCGTCATGGACCGACGACCGCGACCGGTGCCAGGCCGCTGGCGTGCCCGACGAGATCGGCTTCGCGACCCGGTCGGAGTTGGCCGCGGACATGATCACCGCTGCCCTCGATGCCGGTGTCCCAGCGGGATGGGCCGCCGCGGACGAGGCATACGGCAACAGCAGCGTGTTTCGTGCTCACCCGCGCGGACACGGGCTCGGCTACGTCCTGGCGGTCTCCCGCAGCCACCTGGTCCCGCTCGACGGCGGCAAGACCCGCGTCCGCGCCGACCGGGTGGCCGCCGACCTACCGGCATCAGCATGGCAACGCCGCAGCGCCGGCGCCGGGTCCAAGGGTCCTCGCTTCTACGACTGGGCCTGGCTCGATGACGTCTGCACCGACGCCGACCCCGATGACGGCGGCCGGCACAGCCTTCTCATCCGCCGTAACACCACCACCGGTGAACTGGCCTTCTACCGCTGCTGGGCACCCAAGCCGGCCACCCTCGCCCAATTCATTCGAGTCGCGGGCATCCGCTGGACCGTCGAGGAGAGCTTCCAGGCCGCCAAGGGCCAGGTCGGCCTGGACCAGCACCAAGTCCGCCGCTGGGACTCCTGGCACCGCTTCACCACCCTCGCCCTGGCCGCCCTCGCTGTCCTTGCGATCAGCGCCGCCGACACCGCCACCGACGACCCCGACGAGCCGAGTGACACCGGAATGATCAAGCTCACCGTCAACGAGATCCGCCGTCTGATCAACACCCTCGTCATCCGGTCCTTCCATGACCTCGCCCACCGTTTGCACTGGTCACACTGGCGACGCCGTCATCAAGCCCGAGCCCGACGAGCCCACTACACACACCGCCTCAACCTCGAACTTCAACCATGATCCCGAACGGCGGCTGCCGTA